>JACRGN010000302.1 GCA_016234205.1 Nitrospinota bacterium
GCAACCTCTCTGATGGTGGTCTGCGAATAGCCCTTTTCTGAAAACACCCTGATTGCAGCCTCTAAAATACTCTCTTTTGACTCTTTTGCAGTCCTTCTGTTCATATATAGGAAATTATAAAAACTTGACAGGATTAACAGGATTTAAAAAAGCTAAAAGTAATCCTGTTTTATCCTGTATATCCTGTCTAAAATTAGGTTTTTGTTCATTTTTAGACATTAATATGGTGAATCTATGTTCATGTGAACTTGTGTTCATTTTATTTTAAAGATAGATTATTTGTCAATAAAAAACTTCTGAATTTTACAGAACCAATTTATGCAGTTTTTGGGGTAGTAAAAAATTCGCTCCGTTTTTTCTTTAATAGATTATGTCCAGTATAGTCATGAGCATTAGACCGATACTTATTATTCCGTTCACATTGAAGAATGCCACATTGACCTTTGTAAGGTCATCGGGTTTCACAATGGAGTGCTCATAATAGAGGAGTCCTGCAATCAAGATAATACCGCCTACATACAGCAAACCGAGATTTCCGATAAAGAAAAGTGAAAACAGAAACAGTGTCATTATCACATGGAATAGTGCCGACAGCCTCATCGCCCTCTCAATACCAAGCTTTACAGGAAATGAAAAAAGTCCTCTTCTCTTGTCAAACTCAATATCCTGACAGGAATATATAATATCAAGACCTGCAAGCCAGAATATTACGGCAAGCCCAAGAACTATAGATACCATTGAAACCTCTTCCCTTATTGCAACCCATGCCCCTATTGGTGCAAGGCTTAAAGAGAGTCCAAGAATAAAATGGGAAAAGATTGTAAACCTCTTTGTGTATGAGTAAAAGAAGACAATTAGTAATGCTACAGGCGATAGGATAAGTGCCAGTCTGTTAAGCATAAAACATGAAAATATAAAAAGGAGAGCTGAAAGTAGTAGAAATATTACATAGTTTGATTTTCTTATTCTGCCCTTTGGGAGTGCCCTCTCTTTTGTCCTTGGATTTTCCCTGTCATAATCCACATCCACAATCCTGTTGAAAGACATCGCCGCACTCCTTGTACCTACCATTGATAGAAGTATCCATAATAATTTGTCTGAAGGTGGAACTCCATTAGAGGCAATAAAGGCACTCATGAGGGCAAAGGGAAGTGCAAATACAGTATGCTGAATCTTTATATCTTCAAGGAGGATTTTAATCTTTTTCAGCATTATTCAACAAACTCACAATGTATATTACCTTTTCTTCTGTTTTTTAAAGCCCGCCAATGAGTGGTGTTATCAAGGAGTTACTATCTTAAACACCATTTTACGCTACTTGAAATGATAACCCAAGAGGTTGAAATTCTACCGTTTCCTGACGCTCCAATTTGTTTCTAATCTCTTCAAACCGCCTAACGGAGCCGCTCTTCGCAATGAAGGCACACATCGGCACGTACCTTTATGACTGCGTTATTAATACCTCCACGCAAGAGTTTTTCTACCTCTTTTTCTATCAGTTCACCACCACAAATCGGACACTTCTCAAACGGTCTCATAACTATCTTCTCCTTTGAGCGGTTAACTATGTATTATTAAAAATCCCTCTTAAATAACTTAATTTAGTTTAAGGTTTAGGCTGAGTTTTAGTTTTCTTAACCTTGACCTCAACCTTAACCTTCAGGTTATGTTCTCAGTTTCGGATTCAAGGTATCCCTGAGCCCTTCCCCGAATAGGTTGAATGCAAGGACTGTAAAGAGGATTGTTATGCCAGGGATATATGTAAGCCACGGTGCATCAAATATATATTTTTTCCCATCAGAGAGTATATTCCCCCATGTAGCATTGGGAGGAGGGACGCCAAAACCAAGAAAACTCAATGCCGATTCAGTAAGGATAGCTGTGGCAATGCCAATAGTAGCTGAGACAAGGACAGGTGCAATAGAATTCGGTAGTAGATGGAGAAGTATAATTCTGAAATCAGGGGCACCGATTGACTTTGCAGCAAGGATAAACTCCTGCTCCCTTAGAGAGAGTATGTCAGCCCTCACGAATCTTGCTGGTCCAACCCATCCTGTTATGCCTATTATTGCCATGATATTCCAGATGCTCGGAGGCAGGAGTGCAACAACAGTCAGGATAAGAAAGAATGTAGGGAAGCTGAGCTGAATATCAATAAGTGCGACAATCATGGTATCAATAGTCATGATATTGTATTTGCCAATCTTTATCATATTTTCGCCGTAAAAACCAGCAATGCCTCCAATCAATACACCGAGGATTATGGAAATACCTACAGCCACAAAACCTACCGAGAGAGAAACAATAGCACCTTGAAGCATACGGGCAAAGGTATCCCTCCCCAGTTCATCAGTGCCGAGGAGATATATCCCAAGGTAAGGGAGATTCTCTTTTGGGACAGAATCTATTGTTGGTTTTGATAATGGGGGTTTGAGTTTGTCCGGGAGCCTCACTGTATGAGGGTCAAGAATAGGCTTCTCACCGCTTGTAGTAATGATTCCCATAATGGCTAAGGCAAAGAATATTAAAAGTATGATCAGCCCCGCCATTGCCATCCCGTTACCTTTGAACACCATCCAGAAATCCTGAAAAGGTGTTCTCTCGGGGGGCATGAAGTCCTCAAAAAGAGGGTTCGAGGGTTCAAGGGTTTGAAGGTTTAAGGGTTTTTCCACTTGCCCCCTTGCCCCCTTGAATCCTTGCCCCCTTTCTTCGTTTGTCATAGTTTTATCCTCGGGTCAACGAACATATAAAGCAAATCAGACACAAATGTCCCTGCAAGAACCAATACTGCCGAGAAAAAGTTCAGTGTGATAATAATTGGAAAGTCCCTTGCAAGTATAGCCTCATATCCCATCCTCCCCATACCGGGCCATGCAAATATAGATTCAATAATAACTGAACCGCCTATAAGTCCCGGTAAAAGCATACCGAACATAGTAACAAATGGGAGAAGTGCATTCTTTAATGCATGATTGTAATTCACCTCATCATCTGTAAGCCCCTTTGCCTTCGCAGTCCTTATATAATCCTGCCCGATAACCTCAAGCATCTGTGACCGGACATATCGGGATAGTATTGCAATGCCTGCAGTCGCCTCAAGGATGGATGGCAGGACGAGATGCCACAGCTTATCCATTGGTGTAAACGGGAAGCCGATCCCCTCCCTTCCGAAAGTCCTCATGCCGAGGACAGGGACATTGAAGACCTCTACTACAAATATAATCATCACATAGGCGAGAAAGAATCCCGGCAGGGATATAAGGGCATACGAGAGAAATGTTGTCCATCTGTCAAATGTAAAACCTCTCTTAATTGCAGCGTGTATTCCAACAGGAAATGCCAGACACCATGTAAGTATTGTCCCTACAAAAAACAATAAGAGACTATTATAAAACCTCTCTGTTATCTTCCCCATGACAGGCTGGTTGTCTTTAAATGATTTTAAGTTTCCTGTGAATAGCTTTTTAAAAAAGAGGAGATACTGTGTATGTAGCGGCTTATCAAGGTCAAATGCCGCCCTGTATCTCTCCAGATCATCCTTTGTAAAACGGGGATTAAGAGGATTTATCTGGCTCGGCTCACCTGGTGCAAGATGGATGATTAAAAATGAAATGACCGAGACAAAGAAGAGTGTAATAAATTTTTTATAAAGACTCTTTACAGTAAATACGAGCATAATAATTGAACATACGAACTTTAATGTCCTTACAGCCTGTCATATATCTTTTGTAATTCTTTTAATACTTCTGAGATGCTTTTACCAGTAATAGCCTTATGAATTTCGGGATTTTCTATGGGATGCTCATGCCACTCTCTTACATTATCATAATCAATACCCCATATTCTTTTCCTATTCTCAATCAGTGCAAAAGCTGTAGTTCCAGTTTGCTCGTTATAATAAATCTCAAGAAAATAAAGTTCTTTCTTTAGGAATACTCTGCCTTTAATCGTTATAATCTCCAGATGGAAATCTACCCTGTCTATAAAATCAAGCTGAGATAGCTCATGCAGGAGCTCGTTCAAAAAGCTGTTTATATCCATTTAGATTTAGCATCCTCGTAATATTTAAGTACGCTTTCAAGCCCTTCCCATTCCCAGAAATCTTTTTCTACCTCATAGGAATAGACATCGGTTTTGAGTGTTTTATTCTTGCAGGCACCTTCAAATTCTTTAAAGGTCATTTTCCATTTTGATTCATATCCCTTTATCTTCGCTTTCAAGTCGGATATTTTTAAATCAAGATATTCAGTAAGAACCCTTTTCAGCGCAGCCTCAATATCAGGAAGTTGCGTAACCTTAATTAAAAACTCCCCTATTTGCGGAGATACTGTAATCATATCCCTTTGCCTCCTTTCAATTTTTGCCCTGTATTATTATACCTTCCTTTTGTTTCTTACCGAAAGATTGAATATTGTTATCACATCTTAATAATTCTGCATCATTATATCATAAAGGTTTTTAGACACTACTGTTTTTATAATACCACATGGACAACCCTGAACTTACGCATAAGTGCATGGTAAGAGTGTATCCTTTTTGCGAAATTTCCACTAAAAAAGTTTGCTATTGAAAGTAGATTGCTTCCGCCCTATAATAAATAACAGTCATAAGACAGAAAGTGTTTTATGTGAGAAAAAGAATTTACAAAAGAACTCAGCCCTGAAGGTGACGATAGATTAAGGATAAAAATTATTACGAAAAAAGGGTCTGTTGCTGATGTTGTTGTTCAGTACGAGTCAAAGATAAAGGATAAATGGTATCCAATAGTAAGGTATGATTGTTCACATGGTTATTTTCATCGTGACATATTGAGTCCTAAAGGAGAGGAAACAAAAAACCCTATACCTATACAAAATCTTAAAGACGCTTTAACATATGCTGAACAAGACATAAGGGATAGGTGGGAATGGTATAAAGAAAGATTTAAGAGGAGGATGAAATAATGACAAAAAAAGAGCATGTTGAAAGAAATATCGGAATGACATTTGATTTTATAAGGCAGTTAATTGATCATCCAGAGACAATGGAATTTATGCCTGATAACATAGAACTTGATTTTATTGAAAAGGATATACCTCTTAAAACAAAAGAAATGGTGAGGGGTCAGAGAGTGGTGAGGTATAAAGTTGAGCATGTCTTTGAACAGATTAAAGCATAAAAGCTGTAGCTTAATTCCATGCCAAGAAAACCAATTTTCTCTTGAACTCTCTAATCGCCAATTAGCTCTTTCAACTCATGATGAGGCCATGCGTTTTTAAATAGTCCTTTCATTCTTTCTTCATCATCCTTATATTTCTTAATATGGTTTTTTATTTTTTGAATTTGTTTTTCTATTTTTTTTGATTCTTTGCAATCTCCTAAATTTTCTATTATTGCCCTAAATACTGTTAAATGAATTTTTGAAGCTATATTTCCCTTTTTTTCTATATATAACCAACATCCTATGGCAAACAAATCTGCAAGAGCTGCGTATGTGTATAACCTATTACCATCTCTTTTATTAAGTAATTTTTTTAATAGTTCTTCATGTTTCTTAGAGATAGATGCCATAGAATCCTCCTTGTTAGAAAGTCTTATCCGGGTTTATCCCCCATATCTCTTTTGCATATTCCCTTATAGTGCGGTCGCTGGAAAATTTACCCATATTTGCAACATTTAAAATGGATTTCTTCGCCCATTCATGCCTGTCTTCATAGAGTTTACTCACCCTTTCCTGACAGTTTATATAGGATTCATAGTCGCATAGGAGCATGTATGTATCGCCATTACGCAGGAGAGAATCAACGATGGGTTTGAAGAGGTTGGTATTTTCAGGAGAAAAATAACCCTTTTCTATCATATTTAGAACCTCTTTTAGTTCCTGATTTTTTTCGTAATAGCCGTAAGGGTTATACCCTGAGTTCTTAATTTGTATGACCTCATCTGTAGTAAGCCCGAAAATGAAAATGTTATCCTTTCCCACCTCGTCCATTATCTCTATGTTTGCACCATCAAGCGTGCCTATTGTCAATGCCCCGTTTAAAGAGAGCTTCATATTGCCTGTGCCTGAAGCCTCCGTCCCGGCAGTTGAAATCTGCTCTGATAAATCCGCAGCAGGTATTATCCTTTCAGCCAGTGAGACATTGTAATTGTTCATAAAGACCACCTTTAATTTACCATTTACCGCCTTGCTGTGGTTGACAACTTCCGCTACAGAATGGATAAGCTTGATAATAAGTTTTGCCATCCAGTATGCAGGTGCTGCCTTTCCGGCAAATATAACAGTGCGGGGAGCCACATCCTTTTTGTTTTTAATTCTGTTATAGAGGGTTATCACATGGAGGATATTCAAAAGTTGTCTCTTATATTCGTGCATCCTCTTAATCTGGACATCAAACATAGATTCTGCATCAACCGTGATATTGTGTCTCTTAAGTATATATGCTGCAAGCATCTTCTTGTTTTCCCTCTTGACCCCCATCCATTTTTCCCTGAATTTTTTGTCTTCTGCCAATGGGGCAATCTTTTTTAATTCATCAAGATTTGTAATCCATCCATCACCGATTTTTTCGGTGATAAGGTCGGATAAAAGCGGATTTGCTTTTTTTAGCCATCTCCGGGGTGTAATGCCGTTTGTCTTATTATTGAATCTTTCCGGGAACATATCATAAAAATCTTTAAATGTCTGGTTTTTGATTATCTCTGTATGAAGCCCGGAAACACCGTTTGTTGAATGACTTCCCACTATGGCAAGGTTTGCCATCCTTATAAATTTTTCATCCCCCTCCTCAATTAATGACATTTTCTTTCTCTTTTCTGAGTCACCCGGAAACCGCCAGTTGACCTCTTCTAAAAATCTCCTGTTAATCTCATAGATTATCTGAAGATGTCTTGGGAGGAGGCTCTCAAACATGGAGACAGGCCATTTTTCAAGGGCTTCGGGCATGATGGTATGATTTGTATAGGCAAATGTTCCCACTGTAATCTCCCACGCCTTTTCCCACGGAAGCCCCTCAATATCAAGTAAGATTCTCATAAATTCAGGGATGGCAATTGCAGGGTGTGTATCATTCAGCTGAACAGCTACTCTCTTTGTAAAATTGTCAAAGCTGGGCTCCTCTTTTTTATACCTTCTTAAAATATCCTGAAAGGTCGCAGAGACAAAGAAATACTGCTGTTTCAGCCTCAAGAGCCTTCCCTCCTTTATATGGTCTGCCGGATAGAGGACCTTTGAAATGCTTTCTGACTTTGCCTTGGTTTCAACTGCTTGAATATAATTGCCGCTGTTAAAAAAGGTTAAATCAAAATCCCTTGAAGACTTAGCAGTCCAGAGCCTCATATTTATTACATTATCATTTTTATACCCGGGAACAGGCGTATCGCAAGCCATCGCCATGATCTCTTCAGTATCAACCCATTCGTTTTTCAATATCCCCTTAGAGTCTATATACTGGTTTACCCTTCCATAATAATAGACAGGGAAGAGATGACCGTGGCGATCTATCTCCCATGGGTTTCCGTATCTGAGCCAGTTATCAGGTGTCTCAACCTGATAACCGTCCTTGATTCTCTGATAAAATAATCCATACTCATACCTTATACCGTATCCATAGGACGGAATCCCAAGCGTCGCAAGAGAATCAAGAAAACAGGCAGCAAGTCTACCAAGACCGCCGTTGCCCAACCCGGCATCCCATTCTGCCTCCCTTATATCTTCCATCTTGTAACCCATATCCTCCAGAGCTTTTGTGCAATCATCATCAATCCCAAGATTTACCATACTGTTACCAAGTGTTCTACCAACTAAAAATTCAAGAGAGAGATAGTAAACCCTTTTAACACTTCTCTTGTAATAGGAACGTTGGGTTGAAAGCCACCTCTCTATAAGCCTGTCTCTGATGGCATATGCAATCCCGATGTAATTATCAAAGATACCAGCCCTCTCGCAATCCTTGCCAAGATGGTGTTCAATATAGCCCTTCACTGTTGATTTTAACTTCTCAATTTTCTGTTCTTCCTTTTTGATGTCTTCCATATATAACCTCTCAAAATTTAATGAGGATTATACTACTATACAAGCCATGTTTCTATATTTTTTAATGTAAATTATAAAATCTTTATCCGCAGATTTCACAGATTATCGCAGATTAAAGCAAAATACTTTTTTAAAATCTGTGTAGTCTGCGTAATCTGTGGATGATTAATTCTTTGTTTTCTTTCTCTGTGCCTCTGTGTCTCTGTGGTTAAATCGAGTTTTTGTTCTTAAGGGGAAGGCTTTAGGCTATAATAAAAATTTATGCCCGATATAATTAAGCTCTTAACAATACTCTCTTTTATTGTTTTATTGCTGAGGCGGAAATATAAGATAGGTATAGTTCTCCTTTCTGCATCCGCACTACTGGCAATTCTATACCTGATGCCACCTAAAGAGATAATCTTGAATATAAGTGCCGCCGTATCAAATCCAATAACCATAAAGCTGGGTCTCTCACTCACAATGATAAGGGTTCTTGAGATGATACTAAGGGAAAATAATGTCCTCACTGAGATGATGGAGGCATCAAAATCCCTGTTCAGGAACAGAAAACTTGTGATTATTTCCATGCCGATGCTTATTGGGATATTGCCGTCTCTGGGCGGTGCATATTTTTCTGCCCCCATGGTCAATGAATCCACAAAGGGGCTGAAGATGTCTCAGGAGGAGAAGGGGTTCATAAACTTTTGGTTCCGCCACCCCTGGGAATATATCCTGCCACTATATCCGGGGATACTCCTCGCATCTGCTGTGTCAGGAGTGGAGTTGAGGACACTCATCATTGCAAACCTTCCATTCGCTGTGACTATGCTTTTAACAGGCTTTTTCCTTAGCATGAGGGAGGTAAAAGGCAATGTTGAATATATCTCTGTCTCCCGTCAGGGGCTGTCCAGTTTCATCCCCATAATATTGATAGTTCTTCTTGTTATGGTTTTTAAGGTGGAACTTCACATATCACTAATCATTCTTGTTATTGGACTTATTATCTTTTACAGATATGGAGTCATAAAGATTTTAAAGGCATTAAAATACGGCTTTGCCTTTGATGTAATACTCTTGGTGCTTGGCGTGATGCTATTTAAGGAATTGATGGAGGGAACAGGGGCGGTCAGGAATCTTGGAGAGTTCTTTATATCAAAGGGAATACCTATAATGCCTCTGCTCTTTACCCTGCCATTTATTAGCGGATTTCTTACAGGTATTACTGTTGGTTCTGTAGGCAGCACATTCCCCTTGCTGCTGCACATGTTGCACGGCTCCCCTCTTGGGGCGGTCTCTTTTGCCTTTGCCTCAGCCTTTTTGGGAGTGCTTCTTTCTCCTGTCCATGTCTGCCTTATCCTCACAAAGGAATATTTCAACGCAGATATCTGGATGATTTATAAAAAAATGCTTCCTGCATGTGCGGCTATATTTCTTGTTGCGGCTATTGAATATCTTATCTTGTTTTAGCTGTCTTTTTTAAGAAAATTATAAAAACCTTAACGCGAATTACACAAATAGGGATATAATATAAAAATTATTGGAGGTATCACTATGATTCATATTATCAGGTTCATCCATCTAAGCTCTCTTGTTGTGTGGATAGGCAGTATAGTTTTCTTCAGTTTCATTGCTGCTCCGGGCATATTCAAGGCACTGCCGAGAGATACTGCCGGCGATGTGGTAGGAGAGATATTCCCGAAATACTGGCTCATTGGTTATATATGCAGTATTACCTTGCTTCTTACACTTGCTTATATGGCTGTCAATGAAAAGATAATTCCTGTTATAAAAATATCACTCCTTGTCCTTATGACCCTTCTAACATTTTATTCAGGTCTTGTGGTAGGAAGCAATGCAAAGGAGATTAAGGCAGAGATAAAGGCAGTCGAAGACCCTGCAAAAAAGGAGTCTTTGAGGACGGATTTTAAGTCCCTACACCTTAAATCTGTTATCCTAAACATTGCCGTGCTTATACTCGGTATTGTCTTTGTCTTCCTCACAGCGTATAACATAAGGGTGTAGGAAAGCATAGGCAGATAATCACAAAATCTTGACTTGCCTTTTTCCATTTAGTATTCTCTAAATTAAGGAGGTAATTTAAAATGTCAAAAA
>JACRGN010000304.1 GCA_016234205.1 Nitrospinota bacterium
AATTGAGATGGTTTCCAGCCTGCAGTTGTATGACATGATTCGCATGTTTTATCAGGGAACTGCTTTTTATGCGGGTCTGAGTGACAGGCTGATGAATCACAGGTTTTATAAGGTATCCCCTTAAGCTGGTTATTCTTATGACACTTTTCGCAGCTTACCTGAATATGTTTATTTGTAAGAGGATAATTTGTCTTGGCATGGTCAATCTTTACCTTTTTCCAGCCCTCTGTTGTATGACACTCTATACACTGGGGCTTGCCCTTGTGTATATCGTTATGACAGGTTATACACTCGTCAAATTTTTCAATCTTATACTTATTCTTTGGATGACACTTTTCACATTTGACATCAAGATGTTTTCCTGTGATGGCATATTTGGAGTCTCTATTATGGCTAAACTTATCTATATCCTTCCATCCTGTAAATTTGTGGCAGCGACTGCAGTCCTTACCAAGCTGCCCGGTATGTTTATCCTCATGACAGGAGATACAGTCCTTTGATAATCCGGTATAGACACCCTCTTTTTTATGGCATTTACTGCAATCAACCTTTAAATGTTTATCTTTAAGCGGATAACCTGTAGCCTCGTGGTCAAATTTCCCTTTATCAATAGTAACAATCTTGAATGCCTTACCTTTATGTTCGCCATGACACTTTATACATGACTGGGAAAAGGTGGCATGCAGACCCTCTTTGTTTTTTATCTTTTCGGCAAGCTTGTCATGACAAGCAAGACATTTGTTGTCGGGGATACCGCCTCCGAGGGCATGGCATTTTGTACAGTTTGTAATTCCTTCATATTTTTCATGGGCCTTTGAAAGCGGACCAGGGCTGATTAAAGAACCGACATCCTCTTGTGCCCAGGCAGTTGTTGTATATAATAAAACAAATAGTATAAAGACTAATAATTTCTTCATTTGTTATATTTTGAAAATTTCTTTTAAGGCTTGTTATGGTTGGCTATATTATCTTATGTAAGATTAAAAGAAGATTAAAATATTTTTTTAATGATATTTATTTCGTGAATAATATATTATTCTAATTGATATTCGTCAAGCTAAAGTCATTTTATTTTTACACCACTATTATCTATCATATAATTTAAAACTCTTGCCCCTGTTTTTTTCAGGGCGGTCTTTATATCTTCATGCCTATGCGGTTCTGAGAAGAATATTACACAGCCGCCGCCGCCTGCCCCGCAGACCTTTGAAGATATTGCACCGTTTTTCTCTGCTATTTCTATTAATTTTTCTATTTCAGGGGTGGATACGCCTTTCCATAATTTCTTTCTGTTTCTCCATTCCTCTCCAATTAATCTTGCAATCATCTTAAAATCTGAATTAATAACAGCTGATTTCATTTTATCGGCTGTTATTTTTATAGATTCTAAATTTTTAAATATTTTTTTATTGCCGTCAATATGCCTCTTAAAGATTTCCCAGTTATTTATACCTGAATTTCTTGAAGAGCCGGAGTAACAAAGTGTGATTCTCTTTTCAAATTCTTTATTATCTATTTTAAACTTATCTGCTCGGACACCTTCAATTGAGAGTTTAATAAAATGGAGTCCTCCGAACATTGCGGGGTAATAATCCTGGTCGCCTGTTGGTATATTTATAACCTGTGACTCAATATTTTTTGCAATAGTTATAATCTCTTTTTTTGGATATTTACTGTTTGTAAGTTTATTTAAAGCAGAGCAGAGGGATATATTCAGGGCTGAAGAGCCTGCAAGCCCGGCTCCTGACGGCGATTCGGAGTCTGTCTCAATATATAGCCCCGATTCCGGTTTGAAAAAGTTTATAGCCCTGGTGGCGAGTGAAAGGGTATGGTTATGCCTGATATCCTTTATTGAATCAAATTTTATTCTTTTTTTAAAGTCTCTTGATTCTATTATTATCCTGCTGTCGTTTCTTGGCTCAATTTTTGTCTTTGCATAGAGATTTATGGCGAGGTTTATAGTGGTTGCTGATTCATGGAATAGATACAATGGCCATATATCTATTGTCCCGCCGCATAGGTCTATTCGTGTAGGTGCATAAGATTCGATAACGGAATTGGACATTTTAGTTCAAGAAAATTATAAAAATTTGCCACTGAGGCACGGAGACACAGAGGAAAACAATAAGGAGAAATGGGGAAATTTGAGAAAGAGGGGATAGAAAAAATATTTTATTTTCCCTTTTCTCCATCTCTCCATCTTCTTCCTTTCTACTTAATCTTTTTTGTTTTTGTATCTCTATGTGCCTCTGAGTCTCTGTGGTTTATTTTATTCTATTTCAAAATCCTTCAACAACAATATTTACGATCTCTTGGGCAAGTTTCTTTCCAGCCTGTCTTATTGCCTCGAGTCTTTGGATATCTGTCTCAGTTACGCTTTGAGATACTTTATAATCCCACTTGGTGTAAAGCTCCTGCTGGAGAATAACATTATCTTTTCCCCTCTCTTCCAGCTTTATCATTACTCCTATCTCTACCCAGTATTCAGTTGCATTGTCCCTTGAATCAAATGCGACAGGTTTAAGAGAATATCTTATTATCTCTCCATTCAGAATTAGGTCTGAATCTCCGTCTCCCATCATTTTTAATCTTCCGTCCTCTATAAATCCATCCCTTATACGGTTGGTTATCTCAAATTCAATATTTGGCTCTCCTGATTTATTCTGGAAGATTGGTATGGAGATACTCTTTATATTTTGAGGGAGGGATGAGCCTTTGCCGACCAAATTGTAACCGCAGGATGAAAATAAGAGACAGCAGGCAATAGGCAATAGGCAATAGGCAATAGGCAAGATGTAAGATTTTTTCTGTTTTCTGTATTCTGTTTTCTGTCTTCTGTTCTCTGTAGTCATATCACTATACTCACCAATTTTTTTGGCACTATTACAAATTTTTTAATCTCTTTATGGCTAGTCCACTCTTTAACCTTTATATCAGAAAGGACGGTATTCTTCAAATCATCATCGGAAATATCTACATTTACAGTAATCCTGCTCCTTACTTTTCCGTTTATCTGGATTATTATCGTCATCTCTTCTGATTTGATAAATTCAGGATTATAAGAGGGACAGGGTTCTTTAGTTACGCTCCCCTTGTTTCCCATCATCTCCCACATCTCTTCTGCTATATGGGGGACAAAAGGGGAGAGGAGTATAATAAGAGTGTTAATCGCCTCTCTGAATTCGGAATTCACCCCTGACCCCTGAATTTGATAAAGGACATTTACAAATTCCATTATTGCACTTATTGCAGTATTAAAATGAAATCTTTCCTCAATGTCCTCTGTAACCTTCTTTATAGTTAAATGTGTAATCCTCCTCAATTGTGAATTGTTAATTACTTCTGTCTTCTGCCTTCTGTCTTCTGTCTTCTGTCTTATTGCCAGTCTCCATACCCTGTTTAAAAATCTGTATGCACCTTCAACACCCTGATCATTCCAGTCTAAATCTTTTTCGGGGGGGGAGGTAAATAAGATAAAGAGACGGGCAGTATCCGCACCATATTTATCAATGATATCATCAGGGTCAACTACATTCTCTTTTGATTTTGACATCTTCGCACCATCTTTTACAACCATCCCCTGTGTTAGGAGGTTTGTGAATGGTTCATTAGAATTTACCAAGCCAATGTCATTCAGAAATTTTGTAAAGAATCGGGCATAGAGGAGATGAAGGACGGCATGTTCTATACCCCCAATATACTGGTCAACAGGCATCCAGTATTTAATTGCCTCATTTTTTACCGGGTAATCCTCATATCTTGGGGATGTATATCTGAGAAAATACCATGAGGAGCATATAAAGGTATCCATTGTATCAGTTTCCCGTCTCGCATCACTTTTACATTTTGGACATTTCACTTTTATAAACTTTTCATTGTTCACTAATGGAGATTTCCCATCAGGGGGGAAATCAATATCTGTAGGGAGGGTTACAGGAAGGTCTTCATAGGGAACAGGGACAACACCGCAGGTATCACAATATATAACAGGAATAGGGGTTCCCCAGTATCTCTGTCTTGAAATTCCCCAGTCCCTCAAGCGGTAATTTACTGTCTTTTTTCCAATTTTATTATCCCGGAGATAATCCCCAATTTTATCAAGTGCCTCTTTGCTGTTTAGTCCATTAAATTGTCCTGAGTTGATAATATTCCCTTCACCTGTAAATGCACCTTCCATTGTTTGTGTATTTAGATTTACATCATCAGGGCTTATCACAATTCTTATTGGCAGATTATATTTCTTTGCAAATTCAAAGTCTCTCTGGTCGTGGGCTGGGACAGACATAATAGCACCTGTTCCATACTCTATCAGGACAAAATTTGCGAGATAGATAGGTATTTTTTCTTTGTTCATCGGGTTTATAGCATACCTCCCTGTGAATACCCCTTTCTTTTCCGTCTCTTCAGAACTCCTCATCCTCTTATCTTCACGGCTGATCTCCTCTATAAATTTTTTTACTGCATCCTCTTGCCCTGTCCCATTTACCAGTTCAGATACCAATGGATGCTCAGGTGACATACACATAAATGTAGCCCCAAAGAGGGTATCATGCCTTGTAGTAAAAATCTTTATAGCCTTGTCAGAGCCTTCAACCGGAAAATCTACTTCAGCACCGTAGCTCTTGCCTATCCAGTTCCTCTGCATGGTTAAAACTCTTTCATTCCAGCCTGATGCCAATCTTTCGCAACCTTTTAGAAGTTCTTCTGCGTAATCTGTGATTTTTAAAAACCAGCCCTCCAGTTCCTTTTGTATAACAACAGATTCACATCTCCAGCAAAGACCATCCTCTACCTGTTCATTTGCAAGGACGGTCTGGCATGAGTTGCACCAGTTTACAAACCCCTTCTTTCTGTAGGCAAGTCCTTTCTCAAGCATCTTTAAGAAAATCCACTGACTCCACTTATAATATTTTTGATTGCATGTAGCTATCTCCCTTTCCCAGTCATAACTTAAGCCGAGCATATTCAACTGTTTTCTCATGTAGTTGATATTGTCTATTGTCCATCTGACAGGATGAACTCCATGTTTTATGGCGGCGTTTTCTGCCGGTAGCCCGAATGCATCCCATCCCATAGGATGGAGGACATTATATCCCTGCATTTTTTTGAACCTCGCAAGGACATCGCCAATCGTATAATTCCTCACATGCCCCATGTGAATCTTTCCAGATGGATATGGAAACATCTCAAGGAGGTAATATTTCTTTTTTGATGGGTCTTCGTCAACCTTGAAAATCTTATCTTCTTCCCATCTCTTCTGCCATTTAGATTCTATCTCTTTAAAATTATAGCTTTGTTCAGTCATAGAAAATTATATAGCCACCAAGACACAAAGGCACAAAGAAAAAAATAATTTCTTATTCTTAGTGTCTTCGGGTCTTTGTGGCATGTTTTGTTTTTTAAATATTTTCAACATAAGTCAATATA
>JACRGN010000306.1 GCA_016234205.1 Nitrospinota bacterium
ACACTATGAGCCTGCCTTTGGGCAGGAGCCGCAGATGGATACATACTCGAACTTGCTTCAGACAATGGATATGAAGAATATCGGTTTTAAAATGGATTGGGGGGCAGGTGTAAGGGGTGTATTTACAGGATGGGATTATCATCTTACTGCTACACTCGGCTCGGGCATGGGAATACACTTTAAAGGGAATTATCTCTTTGCGGGAAGGATTGGACTTGGTGAGACTGCACTTACAGATTACAATCTCGGTTTATCGGTATTATATGGGGATGTGGTTAATACCTCAGATGGAAGAAAACTCCTCACAGATAATCTGACAACAAAGAAAAGGATAGGGATAGACGCCACCTATCTTTACCGCTCCTTTCATATTAAGGGTGAGGTTGATTACGGAAGAGATAATGATATATCGGCTCGACAGGCTCACGATATTCTGGGGACATGGGTGCAGGTCTCCTATACTATTCCTGATTACCAGAAACTCCATGTAGAGCTTCAGCAGGAGAGTTGGTTTTATAACCTTTCAGATGGGGAGAAGCATGACTCTATGATAACAGGAGGGTTTTCCTATAAATTGAATGGTGCAATTCGCCTGCGAATTTACTATGCCCGTGACCTCTACATGGCTTCCGGGCTTTCAGACCAACGTATCATGGCACAATATTATTATTACTATCCAACTATGGGGAGATTGTTTGATTTTAAACCTGAATAAATGAGAGGGAAAAAATATGAAACCACGGAGAAATAAAAGTTCAAGAGGCAATAGGCAAAGATTTTACTGCTTACTGCTTACTGCCTACTGCTTACTGTCTACTGCTTGCTCCATGCTGCCTACTGTTTCATGGGCTGCGATAAGCTGTGAGCTGAATGACCCTGACAGGGATACGAGGAGGCTATTTCCAGAATCAACAGGTTATAAGACCAATATCATCACCATTCTCGAAAGGGGTGGGAAGCCTCTCGCAAAGAAGATAGAAAAAAGGCTGGGTGATTCCTTTGAGCCTGTATATGAGACCCTCGATGTCCCTCATTTTTACTATCAGATTTTTAAAGGTAAGGAGCATATCGGCTGGGTCTTTGGTGTAAATCAGAAAGGGGAATATGGAGCGATTCAATTAATATTGGCAACAGACCTTAAGGGTAAAATTTTGAATTTTTATTACCAGAGGATAAGCTCCCCTGATGCAAAGAGATTTCGTGATAAGGGTTTTTTGGAGTCATTTAAAGGGCTAACCTTAAATGATTTTCTTAATTATGACCCAAAGACAGAAAAGGTAAATGACCCTGCATCGCCGCTCTCTCGTATTAAAAATCCCATCGAGAGAAACGATATTGACTTTAAGGCAACACTGCGGGGGCTTAAAAAGAACCTGATTCAATTCAATGAATTCTGGCTTCCCTCATCCAACCCCTCTCCCATCAGGGGAGAGGATTAAGGTTAGGGGGTAAGGAGGGCAAGACAATGAAAAGGTTTATCTATCTATTTGTAGTTTTTTTCTTTACCACAGCTTTCCTGTGGGAAGATGTAACAGGTAAATATGGCGACCCTGTTACTGTGATAGAGAAGACATCTATCGGAGCTATTACAAAGGAGCCTGAAAAGTATCTTAATAAGACAGTTCGTGTAGAAGGAGAGTTGTTTGATGTCTGCCAGGATATGGGGTGCTGGTTTTCAATAAAGGATTCAACCGGTGCAATCTATGTTGATTTGGCAATGGGGATAAAATTCACACTCCCCAAAAAAAGTAACGGGTATAAGGCGGTTGTTCAAGGGCTGGTTACAAATGAGGGTGGTAAGACGGCAATTAAAATAAAGGCAACAGGCACGGAGATACTGGGGAAATGATTAGTGTCAGCAAAAAAATCAATTCCTTTAACTGACACTGACACTATATACTGACACTAAATGAGGAGGTGTGTTATGCAGCTACTAAAAATTGCTTTTAAAAATCTAAAGAGGAGAAAGGTGAGGACACTGCTGACTATAGCAGGGGTTGGTATAGCCTCTGCTGTTTTTGTAAGCCTGCTGGGATTTCAGAGGGGTTATAAGGAGGCTCTCTTTCGTGATGTGGACAAAATGGGTTATCAGGTTCTTATCACTGCTAAAGGTTGTCCTTATGAGGCGGCAACACTCATGCTAAAAGGGGGTGCAGGACTCAGATATATGGAGGAAACTGTTTACAATCAGATTGTATCCGACCCCCGTATTGATAAAATTACCCCTGAACTTATCCAGGTTGTATATGACCCTGACAAAAACGAGGGGCGAGGCAGTTATGCTATGATTCTTGGTGTGGAGAAGAGATTGCTGGAATTAAAACCATGGATTCGTTTCAAGTCAGGCGGGTGGTTTAGCTCAGATACCTCGCGTGAGATTATCATGGGATATGAAGCTGCCGAGCTGGAGCAGAGGCTTGTTGGAGATAAATTCTTTATCCGGGGGGTTGAAGGCGATTTTACTGTTATTGGAATCCTTGAAAGGACAGGCACACACGATGATGGCACAATCTTCATGCCGTTACATACCGTTCAGTCCCTCTTCAAGCTTGATAAGAAACTTACAGGGGTGGGTATTAAACTAAAGGATGTCTCAATGATTCCCGATTTTGAGGAGAGCCTTTACAATGTCCCTGCAATACAGGTTATCAGCATGGCACAGGTAAAAGGGACTATACTTGGGCTTGTGCAGAGTGCACAGGTAATGGTTACTGCAGTTGCAGCCATCGCAGTAATCGTGGCTGTCTTTGGTGTTATCAATACCCTCCTTATGTCTATAATGGAGAGGACACGGGAATTCGGGATGTTTAAAAGTGTCGGGGCATCGGGTGGGCAGATTTTTATACTCATATTATATGAAACAATACTGATGTGCGTAGTAGCTACACTGAGTGGTAATTTAATCGTTCTTATCGGTGCAGAGTGGGTTGAAGGGATTATCCGCATTACCCTTCCTTATGCACCCTATGGAAATCTGGTAGTTATAACGCCTGAGCTAATGATTATTAGTATCTTAGGGGCAATTCTTATAGGGGTCTTAAGTGGTATCTATCCTGCCATCCGTGCATCCCGATTAAGCCCTGTTGAGGCAATCAGAAGGGAGGAATAAATTTATGAATATAATTCTCAATGCAATAGGCATTACAAAATTATATCAGAGAGGGGCTGAGACGGTAAGGGCACTGAATAATGTTGACCTTTCTATTGAAAAGGGAGAGATGGCGGCAGTGGTTGGACCATCAGGCTCAGGGAAATCTACCCTTTTAAATCTACTTGGGGGATTTGACAGTCCAACAAGCGGCAGGATTTATTTGAAAGGATTTGAAATCTCTCGCATGAAAGAAAAAGAGCTGACTATGATACGAAGAAATGAGATTGGTTATGTATTTCAGCAATTTCATCTCCTTCCGACCCTTACAGTAAGGGAAAATGTTACTATCCCGCTTATCTTTTCCGGAAAAAGAGATAATGGACAGGTTGACACGATTCTTGAGATGGTAGGTTTATCTAACCGTGCCAATCATCTTCCATCGCAGATATCAGGCGGGGAGATGCAGAGGACTGCCATTGCAAGGGCGCTCATCCATGACCCCGATGTATTAATAGCCGATGAACCCACAGGAAACCTTGATTCAGAGATGGCTGCATCTATATTCAATCTATTCCACTCTATCAATCGGCAGGGGAAGACAGTCCTTATCGTTACCCATAATTTAGAGCTGGCCAAAGGGTGCAGCCGACACCTGCATATAAAAGATGGATTAATAACAGAAGGTTCAAAAAAAATCTTGATTTAACTATTTTGTTATGTTAGAAAATAAAGATACACTTCTTGCCCCACAAGAATGTTAAACAATTTATTATTTGTGAGGCTTTATAGCCAGAAGGAGGTAAATTTATGAGACCGTATGAGAGTATATTTGTTTTAAAGCCCGACCTTAATGATAAAAAGGTTGATGAGCAGATTGAGAAGGTAAAGGAGTTTATTGAGAAGAACGGCGGCAAGGTAATTGTTGTTGAAAAGTGGGGGAAAAAGAAGCTTGCCTATATTATAAAGAAGAACAGATTTGGGATATATGTTCTTCTCCGCTTTGAATCAGAACCAGCCTTGATATCTGATTTACAGAGAAACTACAAGCTTAATGAAGATATCATAAGATATATGACTGTTATATATCAGGAGTGCGGAAAAAAGGCTGATACCCCGGCGGAAGGTTCTGAGCCTAAGGGGACAGAAGATATTAAAGAGGCAGATGAGGATATAATGGAGGAGGCGGTATAATGGCAAGCCTGAACAAGGTTTTTCTGATGGGTAATCTTACAAGGGACCCGGAACTCCGCTATACCCCTAATGGTTCAGCAGTGGCAAGTTTTGGACTCGCTGTTAATAGGAAATATAAGCAGGGGGATGCGGTCAAGGATGAAACCTGTTTTGTTGATATTACAGTGTGGGGAAAACAGGCTGAAAATTGTGCCGAATACCTAAGTAAGGGAAGAGGGGTTCTAATTGAGGGGAGACTCTCCTATCGCTCATGGGAAACAGATGAAGGGCAAAAGAGGAGTAAACTTGACGTTGTAGCAAATAATGTGCAGTTTCTCCAGAGGGCGGGAGAAAAGGCTGCTGCTCAAAGTTCAGGTGTGGAAGAAGCAATCCCTGAAAAAGAATCTGTGGAAGACGATGTTCCATTTTAATTAATTGAAGATTAAATATTGAATAATAGTCAATCGTCAATAGTCAATTGTCAATTTAGAGGGGAGGTTAGATGCCTAAGGAAAAGAAGGTAAGACGAAAGAGGGTTCAATTTATTGTAAACAGGAATTGTAGATTTTGTGCTGACAAGGTAGATTATATAGACTATAAAGATATTAAAACACTTAAAACCCTTGTTACAGAGAGGGGTAAGATAGTACCAAGCAGGATTTCTGGAAACTGTGCAAAACATCAGCGTCAGCTTAATTATGCAATTAAGAGGGCGAGGAATATTGCAATATTGCCATTTACTGTGGAGAAATAAACATGATGCAAGATGCAAGTTACAAGATGCAAGATTTGAAACTTGTAACTTGCAACTTGTAACTTAATTGGGGGTAAACCATGAGAGTAATACTAAAGGATGATGTGAAGGGTCTTGGAGGTATGGGACAGGAGGTAGATGTGGCAGGGGGTTATGGAAGGAATTACCTCATACCGAAAGGATTAGCGATGGTTGCTACTGTCGGCAATTTAAAGACATTAAAGAATGAGATTAGCCAGAAGAGCAGAAAGATTGCAAAACTGAGAGTGGAAGCAGAGGAATTGGCTAAACGGATAGAGAAGATTTCTTGCAGGCTTGCTAAAAAGGCAGGGGAGAGTGATAAGATATTCGGCTCTGTTACATCTCATGAAATTGCAGAACAATTGAAGAAAGAAGGGCTTGATATTGATAAAAAGAAGATAGATATAAATGCACCAATAAAGAATCTGGGAACCTATTCTGTCTCAATAAGAGTTTATCCTGGTGTTGCTGCCAATCTTACGGTTGAAGTGGTAAAAGAGTAAATTCAGCCACGAATTTACACGAATAAGCACGAATTTAAAAGAAAACTTTAAAAGATTTTGTAAATTTTGTGTAAATTAGTGTTCATTCGTGGCTAAATATTAAAAGATGGCAAAGACTGATATCTCTCCAACCCAACTCCCTCCTCAAAACATAGAGGTAGAGCAGTCTATCCTCGGTGCTATACTTCTGGAAAATGAGGCATTGCCAAGGTCATTGGAGATTCTTAGGGATGAGAGTTTTTTTTACAGGGATTCCCACCGCAAGATTTTCGCTGCAATAATAGACCTTTTTGAAAAAAATCAGCCTGTAGATGTAATGACTCTCAATGAACAACTGAAGAAAAAGAATCAGTTGGAAGAGGTAGGCGGCTTAGACTATATCGCATCTCTTGTGGCATCAACCCCCACCGCAGCCAATATCCAATACCACTCAAGAATAGTAAAAGAAAAGGCAATACTGAGGAAGCTGATATCAACATCTACTGAGATACACAATAGATGTTATGAAGATACGGAAGATATTGATGAGCTTCTGGATTATGCAGAGAAGCAGATATTTGATATATCAGAAAATAAGATTTCCCCGAGTTTTGCGAGCATAAGCCAGGTTGTAAATGAGAGCTTCATTACTATTGAAAAGCTCTTTGAGAGGAAGGAGCTTGTTACAGGCCTTCCGACTGGTTTTGTTAAATTTGATTCTATGACTGCAGGGTTTCACCCCTCAGACCTGATTATAGTGGCAGGAAGGCCATCTATGGGTAAAACGGCATTCTGTATGAATATAGCCACACATATTGGAGTAAATAAAAAAAAGACTATAGCCATATTCAGCCTTGAGATGTCCCGTGAACAGCTTGTTATCAGGATGCTCTGTTCAGAGGCAAGGATAAATGCCGGCAAAGTAAGGACAGGGTATCTTTCAAAGTCAGACTGGCCTGACCTTACAAGGGCGGCTGGACTCCTCTCCGAGTCGTCAATATTCATAGACGATTCCCCTGCCCAGTCTGTCCTTGACATAAGGGCAAAGGCAAGGAGACTGCAGGCTGAGAGAAAGGGGCTTGACCTTATTATAGTAGATTATCTCCAGCTTATGAGGAGCAGGGGAAGGGTGGAGAACAGGCAGCAGGAGATTTCTGATATTACAAGGTCTCTGAAGGCACTCGCAAAGGAGTTAAAAGTGCCTGTAATCGCCATATCTCAGTTAAGCAGGGCGCCTGAACAGAGGACGGATAGAAAACCCCAGCTATCAGATTTGAGGGAATCAGGTGCGATTGAACAGGATGCAGATTTGGTTGTATTTGTTTACAGAGAGGAGTTTTATAAAGAGACCCCTGAAAATCAGGGTGTTGCGGAGATTATAATTGGGAAGCAGAGGAATGGTCCAACCGGTTTAGTTCCTCTTGCATTTTTTAAAGAATATACAAGATTTGATAACCTTGCCGATACGAAGGAAGATTATGGAGAGGCTGCATGAGTAATTTCATGGCACCTGCAGCGGCAGGTCGTCAGATGCCTGCCCTGAACGAAGTAGAAGGGTCAGAATTCAGAACTAAGTCTTCAATCTTCAATCCTCAATCTTTTATTTCAAAAGCCCCTACCTTTGCTGAGATTGATCTAAATTCCTTCTCCCATAATTTAAAGCTAATAAGACTTAAGGTTGGCAGAGATAAAAAGATTATTTCCATAATAAAGGCAGATGCTTACGGACACGGTGCTGTAGAAATTGCAAAAAGGGCATCTGTCAGCGGTGCCGACATGCTTGGTGTAAGTACTGTTGGAGAGGGTATTGAACTGAGAGAGGCTAAAATTGAGTCTCCGATTTTGGTGCTTGGCGGCTGTCCGAAAGAAGATGCAGAATGGATTGTCTCTTATAATCTTAAAAGTGTCCTCTACTCTTATGAAGCGGCACTCAGCTTGTCAAGAAAGGCTGAGAAGATGGGTAAGGTTGTAGATGTCCATATAAAAGTGGATACAGGGATGGGAAGAATCGGCATACAGTCAGATGAAGTCAGGGAGTTTGTTAAAAAAGTAAGCTCCCTTAAAAATATAAATATTGAAGGGATATTGACTCATTTCGCCACTGCCTATGAAGTGAACAGGGAGTTTACTGAAAGGCAAATCAAAACCTTTAAAGGGGTTATAAAAGAGCTAAGGCATGATGGATATAGTTTTCCCTATATCCATGCCTCCAACAGTGCTGCTATTGTAAATTATCCTGAGTCCTATTTTAATACTGTAAGGCCCGGCATAATACTCTACGGCTCACTTCCGTTTGATTTTTCAGTGAAGGATTTTTTAATAAAGCCTGTAATGAGCTGGAAGACATCTATTGTCCATCTTCATAATACTCCAGAAAAAACAGGAATAAGCTATGGGAGAAGATTTATTACCAGGAGAAATAGTATAATAGCAACTATACCTGTAGGCTATGCCGATGGATACAGCCGTTCCCTTTCAAATAAGGTTCAGGTGCTTATTGGGGGGAGGAGGGTTTTACAGGTAGGGACAATATGCATGGATATGTGTATGATAGATGTAACTGATTTACCAGATGTGAAGGTTGGAGAAGAAGTTGTATTATTGGGAAGACAGGGGGATGAGGAAATCAGAGTTGAGGAGCTTGCATCTTTAGCAGGGACGATTCCATACGAAATTTTTTGTTCCATTGGGAGAAGGGTGAGGAGAATTTATAAGGATTAAGGGATAAGGATTAAGGATTAAGTAATAACTTACCCCTTACCCCTTGCCCCTGTATTTTTATGTTTCGTTTATTTGAAATTATAGGAAATAGGTTTCTAAAATTTGTGGAAGAAGGCGGGAAACTTTTTATTATTTTTTTTAAGACCCTCCTGTGGACATTCCGTCCGCCTTTTAACTTTAAAAATATTCTTAACCAGATAGAGGAGGTTGGCGTGAACTCCATCCCTGTAATTATGATAACAGGTGCATTTACAGGAATGGTTTTGTCACTCCAGAGCCATACCGGATTTAAGAGGTTCGGGGCAGAGACCTTTGTGGGGACTGTGGTTGCCCTTTCCATAACAAGGGAGCTCGGTCCAGTCCTTTCAGGGCTAATGGTTTCAGGGAGGGTTGGCTCTGCCATGGCAGCAGAGCTCGGCACTATGCAGGTTACAGAGCAGATAGATGCTCTATACACACTCGCTACAAACCCTATAAAATATCTCATTGTTCCAAGATTCCTTGCTACAACTATCATAATGCCTATACTCACCGTGTTTGCAGATATAATTGGGATAATAGGGGGATATATGGTCAGTGTTTATGTCCTCGGCAGTAATCCTACAATATATGAAAGGAGGACATGGGATTTTTTGAAGCTGAATGATGTTTACAGCGGCTTACTGAAGGCAACGGTCTTTGGGATGATAATTGCCATAGTCAGTTGCTATCAGGGCTTTAATACAGAGGGCGGTGCGTCAGGTGTCGGTAAGGCTACTACAAAGGCAGTTGTGTTGTCATCACTCCTAATTCTTGTAGCAAACTACTTTATAACAGCATTGATGTTTTAGTTAGTTCACACCGAAAAATGACCTTTGCCCCTCCCTACGTCATTCTGACCCTGAGTGAAGCGAAGGGGAAGAATCTCGATTTTACAGGTACTTAATATCCTTCGTTTCGCTCAGGGTGACACGAAGACGGGGTTTTTCAACAACCTGTTAATTTTAGGTATGGTAAATTATCGTCCTTGACTTATGTATCCTATTTGGAATACATTAAAACTAAAAGGAGGTGTATTTTTATGTCAAAGACATCTATGATAAGAGCAAGAACAAACCCTGATTTAAAATCAGAGGTAGAGACTATACTTACGGAGTTAGGTTTAACTACAAGTGAGGCAATTAATATTTTTTTCAGTCAGGTAAGATTATATAAAGGGCTGCCTTTTGATGTGAGAATACCTAATAAGGCTACATTGGAGACTTTCAAAAAGACTGACGAAGGTAAAGAGCTTGTTAAATGTAAAAATGCTGGTGATATGTTTAGAAAATTAGGAATTTAATGTTACTACCCGTTTATACAAAACAGTTTAAGAAGGAGATTAAAAAGATTAAGAAATCAGGGCATAAAGATATTGAGAAATTAAAGACAGTGATGGAAACTCTGATTGATGAAAAACCTTTAGATAGATTTTACAAAGATCACCCTTTAAAAGGAAACTTTAAAGAACGCAGAGAATGTCATATAGAACCGAATTGGTTGCTTATCTATATGGTTAATAAAAAAGAAAAGACTATTATCTTTGAGAGAACAGGAACGCATTCAGATTTGTTTGAATAAATATGCACTACCCAATTTTAATATCTATACTCTATTACGAAAATACAACTGCTTTTGTCTATTCTAAATGATGATATATAACCGTTGTTTTTCAGGACTTTCAATGCACACTCGGCTTCTTCCATGTATTCTGTCGGAATGACAAGGCAGGGGATTTTATTGAATTTTGCACCACTCAACCTTACATAACCGCCTATAGCTTCCTCATATTGAGCTGCCTTTTCCTCCAATTCGTGAAAATAGCGATAAATTTGAGAGGTTATTGTAACGGCATAAAGCTGCTCAATGGATTGTCCACTGCCAAAAAGCCCGAATACATTTCTCCGTGTCTCTCTCAGATAATCCCCGATTTTGCTATTAAGAAAAGCAGAAAGATTTGCCGAGTCATCATAGCTCTTTACAGCAGATTTTTCATTGGGGCTTTTGACTTCAATAATTGCAAGGTCGCTGCCTCTTACAGCAATGACATCAGCATATCTTCCAGTCTTGCCAATGGCAAAGGCATTCCAACCCTTATTCTTAAAATACTCCACCGCATATTGGTCGTATATCTCTTTATCCTGAGTAATTGCACCCATATCTCATCTGATTACTATCCATTTACTTTTTTGCTGACAATTTAGATTCATATTACTTTGAGATTTTCTTCCGTCATCAGCGATTTTAATAATACATCTGAGGTCAGAAAAATGCAGTTGTTATTTTTTAAGGTGAGTGCAGATGCTAACTGCAAAGAGTCAAGGGTTCGTAATCCTCTGTTGCCGTATTTCATCAGTAAATCTTCTGCTGATTCAATAAGAGCAGACTGTAATGGTATCCATTGAAATTTATCATAATCATTTTGAAAATATGCAATAACTTCTGTGGCGACTTTTTCGTCAAGCTCTCCTTCTCTTACCTTTTTCCAGAAAGCCGAGCAAAATTCCAGAATTGCAAGCTCAGATAGAAATATTTCTTCAATACCTTTTGAAAGAATATCCTCAGCAACTTCTGAGCCTTCCTCTTGATGATAAAGCTTTAAAAGGAAGGAGGTATCCAGAAAAACCTTCATCTTGCACTCCTTCTTTCCTCTATTACAGCATCACTTAAAGACCCTTTGTAATCTTTCAATAATTCTTTAGACCTATGAAATAAGAATTTTTGCAAATCAAGTTTTTTTGAGGCAGGCGCTTCAACATCTTCCAGAAAAGTAACAACTACATTAATTGGTTTATCTGTATTTATCCTTTCTTTTAAACTAACCTTACCATTTTCATAAATACCTTTAACC
>JACRGN010000310.1 GCA_016234205.1 Nitrospinota bacterium
ATAACACCGGTACTGTCCGAATCGGGGAAGATTTCATATCATGCCTCACCTCTGGTCAGTGCAATGCTTACAGGCGGTATATGTATCCTTGATGAGGGTAACCGCATGAATGAAAAGAGCTGGGCATCTCTCGCACCTCTGCTTGACTACAGGCGGTATGTTGAATCTATAGTCGCAGGTATAACCATTCATGCCAATAAGGAATTCAGGTGCTGTGTAACAATGAATGATGATGAATCAACTTTTGAAATACCTGATTATATCCTTTCAAGACTACAGCCGACACTCTCACTCGGTTTTCCTGACAAAAAGAGCGAGATGTCAATACTCCAGTATCACCTCCCATTTGCAGAGGATGAAATGCTTAGGATGACAGTAGATTTCCTCCAGAGGTCTCACCAGCTTAATCTTGACTTTTCTCCGAGGGATGGAATTCATCTCCTTCAATATGCAATTAAGAGGCTATCCCAAGACCCGCAACACCCGATTTCAAGGGATGAAGTATGGAAAGAGTCAATAAAAAACATACTCGGTGAAGACGCTTTAAACCTTGACAAAATGGCTGAGAAAAAGAAGAAGACTTTTGGAGAAGAGGGATTCCCAATGGGAATGGGTGATTTCTTCTTTGACAACGACAGCCCACTTCATCCTGATAGGGAAAACATATAAGAATAAAATTTGCCACAGAGACACAGAGGCACAGAGGCACAGAGAAAAACAAGATGCAAAAAGTAAGAAGCAAGATTTTTTTTCTTGCCTCTTATCTCTTGCATCTTGCCTCTTTTTTTAATCTTTTTTTCTTTCTCCGTGTCTCCGTGCCTCTGTGGCTAAAATTAAATGCTCAGAATAAGATTCCACGGCAGGGGCGGTCAGGGAACAAAGATTGCAAGCAGGCTTGTTGGAACAGCCGCTTTTCTTGACGGGCTCTATGCACAGGATTTCCCGCTATACGGAGCCGAGAGGAGAGGGGCGCCGATAGCTGCATTTACCCGCATATCCAGAGAACCTATCTTAGAACGGGGTGTAATATCAGAGCCTGATATTCTGATAGTAATGGATGAAACCCTTCTAAATGACCCAATGGCAATGCCGCTAACAGGGCTGAAGGAGGACGGAGTCATTTTTTTAAATACAACCCATACTCCAGCAGAAGCAAAAAATAAATATAAAATCAAGGCACAGATAATAACATTAGATATAACGAAGATTGGCATTGATACACTCGGAAAACCCATTCTCAGCACCCTTGCAGGCGGTGTTGCCTCAAGGATTGCCGGCATTAGAGAGGACTCATTAAAAAAGGCTATAGAAAAAGAGCTTTCAGAAATAATAACAGACAGTGAGCTTATTAAAAAAAATATAGAGGCATCACTTTACTGCTTTAATACCATTAAACCTGTAGAGGTAAAAACCTCCGAAATCATACATAAAGGAAGCACCGTTATCTCCGTGCCGTTTGAAGCAGCCTCAATCTCCACCCCATCTATAAATACAGCAGGAAATACCCCTTTGCGAAAGACAGGCAACTGGCGGACATTTAAACCGATTTTTAATTATGAATTATGCAATAAATGTATGATATGTGTTGCGAGATGCCCTGACGGTTGCATTTCTATAATGAATGAACGGGGTTTCCCATCTATAGATTACGACAACTGTAAGGGATGCCTGATATGTATTGACGAATGCCCTGTTCATGCGATAGAGAAGGTTAGGGAGGTTCACACATGGTAAATCCTCATATCAGCGACTTTTTAAAAAAAGGCATTTAGGGGAGAATTACAATGTAATAAAATAGAACATTTGCTTGACATAATTTCTTACACTGCTATAATACATGCAGGAGGTAAAATTATGATTAAACTTGGTCACAGGATAAAAGAATTAAGAGAACAATCTGGAATCAGCCAGCAAAAACTTGCAGAGATGTTAGGGGTTTCTCGTCCAACAATTTCTCAGATAGAAAGCGAAGAAAGAAAAATCTCTGCTGATGAATTGGTAAAGCTGGCGGCAATATTTAATCTTTCTATAGAGAGTTTACTGGATTTGGAAAAACAGCCGGAGGTTATTTTAGAGGAAGGCAGGAAGGAGAAAACAAGACAACCTCAAATTAGAATCAATGTCCCTCAAAAAAATCTGGAAAAATTCAAAGAGGTTTTACTTTATATTCTGAATAAGGTCGGCTCAAAACCCAATATTGGAGAGACTGTTATTTATAAACTTCTTTATTTTATAGACTTTGATTTTTATGAGAAATATGAAGAGCAATTAATTGGGGCAACATATATTAAAAACAAATATGGACCTACCCCTATAGAATTTAAAAAGATTGTAGAGAAGTTAATGGGTAGAGACATTATGCAGGTGAAGGACAATTATTTTGCATATCCTCAGACCAAGTATTTGCCATTAAGAAAACCTGACCTTACCAAATTAAGTGCGTATGAAATTGAGATGATAGATGAAGTCCTGAACAAGCTTTCAGATATGAATGCAGCCCAGATAAGTAAATATTCACACAATGATGTCCCATGGCTGACCACAGAGGATGGGAAAATTATTGAATATGAGTCTGTTTTTTATAGAACCACTCCTTACTCGGTAAGAGAATATGACGAAGATATTCAATGAAATATCCCGTCTTCCTGAATTTGAAAAGGATATTAAAAAACTTCTAAAAAGATTTAAGACCCTTGAAGACGACCTAAATATATTTATTGAAAAGGAACTGAATCTTTATCATAAATTGAAAATTGATAACAAGGGGATTTTTCAAATCCCGGGACTGCAAGTTGAAAATCCTAAAATCTATAAAGCAAAAAAGTTTGCCTCCCGTTCTCTCAAAGGCAAAGGCGTCCAATCTGGTATCCGTGTAATATATGCCTATTTTGAGGAAATGGATAAAATAGAATTGATTGAAATTTATTACAAGGGAGATAAGGAGAATGAGGATAGGGAGAGGATATTGAGATATTACAAAAGATGAAAACCAATAACTTCAAACTTACATCTCCACAATCCCTGAACTCCTATCCTTCGGCCATGCTCAGGAGAGGCATCAAGAGCATCTGCGATATTATGAGGAGGTCGGGGAGGGCTGGGGCTTTGCAGTATGTGCCTGAATTAATATGGAGGTAAAGTGGGAAAAATGAGGGAGATGCTTACAGGCAACTCTGCTGCTGCATGGGGTGTGAGGCTATCAGAGATTGATTATATACCCGCTTACCCTATTACACCTCAGACTGAGATTATTGAGACACTTGCAAAATGGATAAGCGACGGGGTCATGGATACAAGAATGGTTACAATGGACTCCGAGCATTCCATGATTACGGCGGCAGGTGCTGCCTCTGCAACAGGTGTAAGGACATTTACAGCAACATCAAGCCAGGGGCTTTTATATGGTTTTGAGATGCTCTATACAGTGGCTGGATGGCGTGTCCCCCTTGTCATGGTGAATGTATCAAGGGGGCTCTCAGCACCGATAACACTTGAGCCTGACCATAATGATATCCTATCTGCGAGGGATTCAGGATTCTTACAAATTCATTGTGAAACTTGTCAGGAGGTTCTTGATTCCATTCTGATAGCTTATAGACTTGCGGAGGATGAACGGATACTTCTGCCTATCCTCGTAAATATGGATGGTTTTCACCTCTCATTCACGAGGGAGCCTGTAGAGATTCCAGATATGGAAGATGTCAGAAGATTCTTACCTCCTTATAGTCCCAAACACGCCTTTTTTAAGGCGAGCCAGCCGATGGCACAGGGTATTGCAGTCCTCGGCGGACCAATATATTCTTACTTCAAATACCAGATGCACCTTGCCTGCATGAAAGGACTGGAAGTTTATAAAGAAATCAGTAAAGAATTTGAAAATATATTTGGCAGAAGATACGACACATTAGAAGGATATATGACAGATGATGCGGAATATATTCTGATTATGAGCAACTCCTTCTCAACATTGGGTAAGGCTGCTGTAAAGAGGGCAAGGGAAAGAGGGATAAAAATAGGGCTCTTAAAGTTAAGGCTCTTAAGACCATTTCCAGAAGAGGATTTAAAGAATGCTATTAAAGGGTGTAAGGCTGTGGCAGTATTAGACCAGAATATCGGTATCGGTAAAGGCGGTATTTTATATCCAGAGATTACCAGTGCCATATATAATGAGCAAAAAAGACCCATGTTGTTATCCTTCATTGGGGGACTTGGAGGTAAGAATATAAGTGAGAGCGAGTTTGATTTTATCTTTGACAATATGATTAAGGCTGCTGAAACAGGAAATGCCCCACCACCCCAACTCCTTTATACAGAGACGGAATGGAATGAGATGGAAAACTTGAAGAAGATGGCAGGGAAGGATTTTGTGGTATAATAAAACCAAATATTTACGGAGGGGTAATATGGGAACATTGACAATAGAATATCCTGAAGAAATCCTTACATCACTAAAAGAAACGAAGGATGATTTTTCAAGAGAGTTAAAGATTGCAGCGGCAGTAAAGCTTTACGAACTCGGCAAACTTTCATCAGGCAAAGCCGCCAAGCTTGCAGGAATGAACAAAATCGCTTTTCTGAAAATATTGGGAAAGTATCAAATATCCATTTCAACAGTGGAAGAATTTAAAGAGGATATGAAAGTTGCCATTGACTAAAATTGCAGTTGTAAATACCTCTCCAATTATTTATCTATCCTCTATAAATCAATTAAATCTTCTAAAAAAGCTCTTTCAGAATATTTTTATACCAGATGCCGTAAGACATGAAGTAATACTTGGCGGTAAAGAGGGTTTTGGAGTCGGAGAGATTAAAAGTGAAAAATGGATAAAAATCAAAACAATAAAAAACAAATCAGCAAAGCGATATCTTTTAACAGATATTGATGTTGGAGAAGCTGAGGTAATAGTCCTTGCTGAGGAACTAAAAGCCGATACTGTAATTATGGATGACAGGTTAGGCAGAAAAATAGCAAAACTCAGAGGCTTTAATGTAGTTGGGACTTTGAGAATATTAGTTGCCGCCAAAGAAAGGGGGTTAATAACCGAAGTTAAACCACTCATTCAGAAACTCAAAGAGGTTAGCTTCTGGCTAAGTGATGATGTATATAAGGCTATTCTGAAACAATCAATGGAAATATAATAAGGATAAAGAAATATGAAGAAATCGTATAAATGTTCTTTTTGTGGACAAAGAATAACCAATAAAAGTTTGTCATTTACCTTACGAGAAAATATCGAAGACTGGAATCATGTTCTTCACAAAACTAAGATAATTAAAGCAGGTGCAGTTGTTTGTAGCAAATGTTTAGTAGATTATATTGATGATACGGAAAGAATTCCTAAAACCCAGCCACAAATTGAGTATAGATATATAGGTTTGAGAAGTATTTAACATATAGAAGATATTAAAAAAACTTATAAATTGATTAAAGATGCAATATAACCTCTATGGACATAACACCTGTAAAATCCATTAAAGACATCCCCTCTGAGGAGAATCTCCTCTCCGGAACTCCTGCATGTGCAGGATGTGGAGGGCTTCTGACACTGAGGCACTGCTTGAAGGCTCTGGGAGAAAATACTGTCATTGTAAATGCCGCAGGTTGTTTTACACTCCTTTCAATTTATCCATTCACACCTTTTATGAGCTCATGGCTCTATACAGCAATGGCATGTGCCCCAGCAGGTGCACAGGGTGTGAGGGATGCACTTGATATCTTGATAAAAAAGGGGAGACTTGACTCAGAAGAAGACTTAAAGGTAGTTGTGCTAACAGGTGATGGTGCTGCCTATGATATAGGGCTTGCATCCACATCAGGGGCATTATACCGTAACCTTGATTTCTATTATATCTGCTATGATAATGAGGCTTATGGAAACACAGGCTTTCAATGGTCGGGGGCTACACCATTTGCATCAAAGACTGGAACTACACCACCAGGCAAAACAGCTCCAACAGGAACACTGACTAACAAAAAGAACCTCTTTGAGATATGGAGGAGTCATAAACCTCCTTATCTTGCCACGATTTCACCCGCCTACCCTGTTGACTTATACAATAAGGTTAAGAAGGCAGAACAGTATAAAGGTCCTAAACTCTTTATAGCCCTTTCACCCTGCCCTCCCGGCTGGGCAACTGACCCATCCCATTCTGTTAATCTGGCAAAGCTGGCAGTTGACACAGGCATATGGGCATTAAAAGAGGCTGTTCACGGAGATGTAAAACATACCTTAATCCCGCGGAAATTTAAACCAGTTGAGAATTACTTAAAAGAGCAGGGAAGATTTGCCCATCTCTTTAAACCAGTAAGACAGGAAGAGACAATCAAAAAGATTCAGGAGATGGTGGATGGATATTGGAAGGAAGTCGGAATATAAAATCAGGTGCTTCCATGCAGACATTAGCCGAAAGATTTGCCACATACACATTCTCTCTATATTATGAAGACCTCACCAAAGAGGTAGTCCATGAGGTAAAACGTCGTGTCATAGACTCTATAGGGTGTGCCTTTGGGGCATATCACAGTGAGCCTGTCAAAATAGTTAGAGAGGTGGTAGGATTAAAAGAAAACTCCTATGGTGCAACTATTCTCGGGACAGGAAAAAGGACATCCCCTGAATTAGCCACCTTTGTCAATGGCACAATGATTCGTTATCTTGATTATAATGATACCTATCTCTCCAAAGAACCTGCCCATCCAAGTGATAATATCTCTACAGCCTTTGCTATAGCAGAGACAGAAAGGGCTAATGGCAAGGAGTTGATAACTGCCATTGTTATTGGTTATGAAATACAGTGCAGGTTATGCGATGCCGCATCTATAAGGAATAGAGGCTGGGACCATGTTACATATGGGGCATTTTCAAGCGGGCTTGTAGCTGCAAAATTAATGAACCTGAGTGTAGAGCAGACTGTTCATACCCTTGGACTTTCAGGTGTTGCAAATATAGCCATGAGGCAGACGAGGGTGGGTGAACTGTCAATGTGGAAGGGATGTGCCTTTGGCAATACGGCAAGAAATGCTGTATTCGCTGCAATACTGGCAAGACATGGAATGACAGGACCTGCCCCGATATTTGAGGGGGAGAAGGGTTTTATGAAATTAGTATCAGGTCCATTTAAACTTGAAGAATTCGGCGGGATGGAAAAACCGTTTAAGATACTGGATACCTATATAAAGTTCTACCCTGTTGAATACCACGCACAGAGTGCCGTAGAAGCTGCCCTGAGGCTTAAGGATGAGATAAGGGATATTGACACAATAGAATCCATAGAGGTTAAGACATTTGATGCCTGCTATGAGATTATAGGCTCAGGGATGGAGAAGTGGAACCCTAAGACAAGGGAGACTGCTGACCACAGTCTCCCATACTGTATAGCCGTCGCATTGGCAGATGGGGAGGTGGGATTAGACCAGTTTTCAGAAGGAAGGATAAAAGACCCAATGTTGCACAAATTAATGGGGAAGATTAAAATTAGCCGTGATGCTGGTTTAAATAGACAATATCCAGAGGCAATGCCAAATCTGATTGAGATTATTACAAAGGATGGGAAGAAATTTTCAAAGATGATTACCCATCCCAAAGGACATCCAAAAAACCCGATGACAGATAAAGAAGTGGAGGCGAAGTTCAGGGCTATGGCAACAGGTCTTCTTTCCACAGGACAGGCAAATGAAATTCTCAATAAACTCTGGCATCTGGAGGATATAAATGATGTAAGGGAAATAATGTCAACCCTTGTTATAACCTGATGCCTTTATGATGTGCAATAATCAGTAATATTCCTTTTGACAACACAGTAAATTTGAGCAATAATTTGACCAAAAATAGTGGGGTATCCGAAATTATTTAGATATGAACGAGATATTCATTACAGGCATGAAAGTAAATACATATAAAATGACTATCTATTTTTAATAAACAATGATTACGCAGGAGATTAATATGAGAAAAACGATTATTCTATTTGTTTTATTCATTCTTGGATGTGCACAAAGTGTTATTGTTACGCCTTCTCCAATTGTCTTCCCTAATACCGTGCTTACAGAATGGGAAGGACAGAATATTCAAATTACAGTTCTTGATTATAGACCTGATGAAGCGGTAAAAGTCAATGTAAGTTCAAGTATTATAGATACACTTAGGCAGTCAAATAGAAAAGTGAATTGGCAATCTATATCTAATCCTAATCTTATAAAATTGGATAACCCATTTCTCACAACATGCTAGACACAATTAATTTGACAGTGCCAAGATTATTAATTCTGAATCAACTTTTAGTTCAGGGAATTGGTTGGGTCATGTTAAATTTGATTTAGAAACAAACAGGAATAAGTTTACTATTGAAAAATTTGTTACTCTCAGTAATCTCTGGGGTTATAAAAGTGGGGCAGATGCTTTGCAAAAAGCTTTTGAACAGGCGATGTCAGAATTAATATCGAAACTATAAGCTATTTTTACAGCACTTAAATAAATATGACGGTTTTTAAGATTCATGCAACGACAGATAACAAAAGATTGACGTCAACAACCCTTCGGGAAATCGGCAGGCTTAATTTTTATATTTTTATAAGAAATAAGTCTGCCGACTTCTCCAATCCTAACCGTTGTGCGATATTTGAATAATGGTCGAAGGACATTTTCATGGAGTATGTTGAGCTAATCAAAGAGACAGTCCATATTAAAGATAGCATATCAATTAAAATTCTAAAATATTTCTCTATACAACATATTCAGTCTGCTGCTTTGTTTGCCAGGCATGCCTATAGTATAGAAAAAAATTATGATGGAGTTTTTTCAGATGAACTTTTTTCTCATCATAGCTCATATGTTACGGGTTCAATTTTATCTTCTGTGTTTTTTCTTGAAGCTACAATAAACGAGTTATTTGCCGATACTGTGGAATCAAATTCTAAAATAGTCCAAAAACTAAATCAGGCAACCATTCAACTAATGGCAAAAATGTGGAAGTTGGGCGTTCCTCGCACAGCTAATTTTAAGATTTTGCAAAAGTATCAAATCGCCTTGGGATTGGCTCAAAATAAAATATTTGACCCGGGGGCTTCACCCTATCAGGATGTAAATTTGTTGGTTAAATTAAGAAATGATTTAGTCCATTATGAACCTGAATCGGTTAAAAGTCCGTCGAGTGACGACTTCGGAGCCGGTGATATCCATAGATATGAAAAAATGTTAAGAGGGAAGTTTTTAGCTAATCCACTAACTGGTCAAGGCAACCCTTTTTACCCCGACAAGTGCTTAGGTCATGGTTGTGCTGAGTGGGCGGTTAATTCAAGTGTAAAATTTGTTGATGCCTTTTTCTCAAGAATGGGCTTGGTGTCACCTTATGACCATGTTCGTGATAGGCTTAATACAAAGTAAATGTTTATAAAGTAATACAAACGCAATAGATATGTTGATAAAAAGTTATTCTAAAAATCCCCCTTAATCCCCCTCTGTTTCCCCCTCTTTGACAAAGAGGGGTTAGGGGAGATTTTGTAAATATATTTAATTCGTTTGTATTAGTATCCTGCAATATATGTAAATAGGGACATCGACCATTTTTTACTAAAAGTGCCCGCAAAGGCAGATAATATGTTAGAATAAAAAATAAAAGGAGGTGGTTTGAATGCCAACTATTAAAGAATTAGTTATGTCAATGGTTAAAAAGATGCCCGAAAACGCAACCTTAGAGGACATAATGGAATCACTTTATGTAAAGCAGAAAATATTGAAAGGGCAAAAGCAGTTAGAAACGGGTCAGTTCTATACACACGAAGAAGCAAAGGAAATTATGAAAGAATGGCTAAAATAAAATGGTCTAAAGATTCGCTTGATGACCTGAAAGAAATCTGTCAATTCATCGCTTTAGACTCCCCATATTACGCGAAACTATTTAACGACAGAATTTTTGAGATGGTTGAACATCTTGAATTATTTCCTGAGATTGGAAGGCGTGTTCCGGAATCAGATGACCCTTCAATTAGAGAATTAATCTATAAGAACTACCGAATCGTTTACCAGATTAAAGAAGGATATTTAGAAATTATCACAATAATTCATGGGAGCAGGTTACTAAAGTTAAAGCCATCAAGTTCTAACAATTAAGAAAAGAAAGGCAAAATATTAACCTTGCCCGCACCGCCAGATAACACATTGCAAAAGACTTACATCCAAACACTTCAGGCTTCTTTTGCAGTGGAACTGTTATCTACCAAAGTCAGCGATATTTATTTATGTCTAATCAAAATGTTTGTGAAATAATATCTTACATTTAGAAAGAAGACCCTTATTTGTTAAATTTATGAATACATATTCAAAGCCTGCTATTTTCAGACAGCTCATTAAAAAAGGCACAGTAGTTATGCCGGGGGCATTTAATGCTGCTACAGCCCTGCTTATAGAAAAAATCGGTTTTGGTGCAGTCTATATTTCAGGGGCAGGGTTGTCCAATGGTATGGCAGGTGTCCCTGACATCGGTTTACTAACCATGACAGAGGTTGTCCAGCAGGCAGGCTATATTGCCAGTGCTGTCAATATCCCTGCCATAGCAGATGCAGATACAGGTTTCGGGGATTTACCGAATATAGCAAGGACAGTGAGGGCATTTGAGAGTGTGGGAGTTGCAGGTATACACATAGAGGATCAGGAATTCCCAAAGAGATGTGGCCACCTTCCGGGGAAAAAAGTAATTCCTGCTCAAGACATGGAAGAAAAAATAAGGATAGCCTGTGATGCAAGAGAGAACCCTGATTTTCTGATTATAGTTAGGACAGATTCAAGGGCAATTAATGGTCTTGAATATGCGATAGAAAGGACAAACCGATATATAAAGGCAGGTGCCGATGTAATCTTCCCCGAGGCACTGGAGTCAAAAAGGGAGTTTGAGATATTTGCAAAAGAGATAAGGACTCCACTCATGGCAAATATGACGGAGTTCGGTAAAACCCCATATATATCTGTTAGAGAGTTTGAAGAGATGGGTTATTCCATTGTCATCTTCCCTCTGAGCGCCTTCAGAGTAGCTATGAAGGCAATGGAGGAGGCATTGACAGAATTAAAGAAAAGCGGCACCCAGAAAGGGTTCATTGACAGGATGCAGACACGGGAGGAACTTTATAAGCTTTTGAGATATGAACCAGGAAAAACATGGACAAAGATATAATTTTAACCACGAATTTGCACGAATATTTACGAATTAAAGAAAAGATTTTTTAAAAATTAGTGTTAATTCGTGTTCATTAGTGGCTAAAGATTTTTATAATTCCCTAAAATGAAATTCGGTCAGATGGAGCTTCATATTATAAGTGATGGCGAGTTCAGTCTGGATGGCGGGAGTATGTTTGGCGTAGTGCCAAAGACCCTGTGGGAAAAGTTAAAACCATCAGATGAACTGAACAGGATAAGGCTGGGGCTTAACTCTCTTCTGATAAAACACCTTAGAAAAAATATTATAATTGACACGGGCATCGGGACAAAGATTGATAAAAGGGATATTGAGTTATACGATATTAGAAGGAAGAATTCTTTTATAGAACAACTAAAAGACCTATATTTAAAACCTGAACATATTGATTATGTAATTCTTACGCACCTCCATCTTGACCATTGCGGGGGCTGTACATATATTGATTCAAGGGGTATCTTAAAGCCAACCTTCCCCAATGCCATCCACATAGTTCAGAGGAGAGACTGGGAGGATGCAAATAATACAAATATCAGGACAAGAGCATCCTATCTAAAAGAGGATTTTATCCCGCTCAAAGAGGCAGGGTTATTCAAATTTGTAAATGGGAGAGAAGAGATTATGCCAGGAATATCTGTGGAGAGGACAGGGGGACATTGTGATGGACATCAGATTGTCTTTTTTGAATCCGAAGGGAATAAGGGAGTCTATCTCGGAGACCTCATACCGACTACAGCCCATCTAAAGCCCAACTGGACAATGGGATGGGACCTATATCCATTGGAGGTTATTAATAAAAAAGTGATATTATTGGATGAGGCATACTGCTATAATTATCTCCTAATATGGGAGCATGAGGATGAAATCCCATGGGGATACATACAAAAGGACGAGAAGGGTTACAAGGTAATAAAAAAGCAGTAGGCAGTAAGCAGTAAAAAAATCTACTGCCTATTAATTCGTGTCCATTCGTGGCTAAATTTTCCTTGTATATTATGAATTTTTATCTCACTGAAGAACAGAAGATGATACAGCAACTGACAAGGAAGTTTGCCAGTGATAAGATAAGACCTCTGTCAGAGAAGATAGATACAACCGGCGATATCCCCTCCCATTTGATAAATGAAATGGCGGGGCTGGGGCTTATGGGTATTACAATCCCGGAAGAATACAGTGGTGGAGGGATGGATACGGTCTGTTATGTCATTGCAATGGAGGAGATTGCAAGTGCCTGTGCCTCCACATCCACTATTGTAACAGTAAATAACTCACTTGTCTGTGAGCCTATCTTTCGCTATGGGACAGAAGGGCAAAAGAAGAAATTTTTAACCCCTCTGGCGAAAGGTGAAATACTCGGCTGTTTTGCCCTTACAGAGGCAGGGGCAGGCTCGGATGTATCAGCCATAAATACCTCTGCCGTCAAAGAAGGTGATGAGTATATCCTCAATGGCTCAAAACTCTTTGTCTCCAATGGCAAGAGGGCACAGGTAGTTATAGTATTTGCAGTGACCAACGCCGGTAAGGGACATAAAGGGATAAGTGCCTTTATTGTTGAAAAGAAAACTCCGGGACTATCCATTGGAAGAGTGGAGGAAAAATTGGGGATTAAAGGCTCTGAGACTGTAGAGCTAATCTTTGAGAGGTGTCGTATCCCGAAAGAAAATTTATTGAGACAGGAAGGGGATGGATTTAAGATAGCTATGAATACCCTTGATATGGGGAGGATAGGTATAGCGGCACAATCACTTGGGATTGCACAGGCATGTCTTGATGAGGCTACTAAATATTCCAAGGAAAGGGTTCAGTTCGGTAAGCCTATTGCCCAATTACAGGCAATTCAATTTATGATTGCCGATATGTCAATGGAGATTGAGGCAGCAAGGCTCCTTACTTACAGGGCTGCATATATGAAGGACAAGGGACTTGAATTTATAAAAGAGACATCTATGGCAAAGCTCTATGCATCAGAGGCGGCTAACAGGTGTGCCTACAAGGCACTCCAGATTCACGGCGGCTATGGTTACACAAAAGATTTCCCTCTTGAGAGATATTACAGAGATGCCAGGGTTACAACCATCTATGAGGGGACTTCAGAGATTCAGAGATTGACCATTGCAAAGGAGCTGTTAAAAGAACAAAAACCTGATTAGCCACAGAGACACAGAGGCACAGAGATTTAAAAAACAGAAAATGAGAAACTAAGAGGTTAAGAAGTTAAGAGATTCTTATTTTCTAAACTTCATAGCTTCTTTATATTATTTTTTCTCTGTGTCTCCGTGCCTCTGTGGCAAAAGTATTAGTTATGAAAGAGCGAAAAGAGAAATTCACAAA
>JACRGN010000308.1 GCA_016234205.1 Nitrospinota bacterium
CCCTTCTCTACTTCATTAAAACTTGAAACCCTCTCTTTAATATCAATTGTTACTGCAGTCCGCCTATTTATGGTATCATATCCCCTCTCTTTATAGGGATAACCTACAATAATCTCTTCAATCTCATCTTCCTCATCATCCTTCTTCATATCAACGTCCCGTATAAACTTATCTATAGCCATTGCAGTCTTATGTCCGTCTGCAATAACATTTATCACATCCCTTGTCCCTGTCAAGAAATCACCGCAGGCAAATACACCGCTGATATTCGTAGCAAATGTATCAGGGTCAACAGAAATTGTCCCCCAGTTTGTCATCCTGAATCCCATGCTGTCAGCTATGAATGACATGTCAGGCGCCTGGCTTACTGCAGGCACGATGATATCCAAATCTATTACAAACTCAGAACCCTTAATAGGCACAGGTTTTCTCCTCCCGCTCTTATCAGGCTCACCGAGCTCATTCTTCAAACACTCCATACCTGAGATTCTCTTTCCGTCTTTACTCAAAATCCTAACAGGTGATATGAGATACTTAAACTGAACACCCTCCTCTTCAGCCTCTATAATCTCCTTTTCATTAACAGGTATCTCTTCCCTCGTTCTCCTGTAAATGATATATGATTCTGATGCACCAAGCCTTATCGCTGAACGGGATACATCCATTGCTGTAAAACCGCCGCCTACCACCCCTACCCTCTTTCCCTTAAGATTTAGAGGCTCATTCATGTTTACCTTTCTCATGAATGTAGCGCCATGAATCAGCCCTTCATACTCCTCACCCGGTATATTTAACTTAACAGGTTTATGGGCGCCTGCTGCTATAAGGATAGCCTTATACTCCTTCATTAAGTCCTTTACCTGTATGTCCTTTCCAACAGTTGTATTAAATTTTATATCAACCCCAAGGCTCTTTATATAATCCACCTCTGCCTGAATGATATCCCTCGGAAGCCTGTAGGCAGGTATACCGGCAATCAGCATCCCTCCTGCATAAGGAAGGGACTCAAATACTGTAACCCTGTATCCAAGCCTTGCAAGGTCATGGGCAGTAGTAAGCCCTGCAGGCCCGGCACCTATAACCGCTACCTTCTCCAATGTGCCATAAAATTTTGCAGAGGGCTGTTTACCCCTTTTTCTGAGGGTATAATCTGAGGCTGCCCTCTTTAATGTGCAGATTGAAACAGCCTTATCATCTATCCTCTGCCTGCTGCAGTTCACCTCACAAAAATGCTGGCAGACCCGCCCGCAAACAGATGGGAATGGGTTTGTCTCCCTTATAAGGTCATAAGCCTCCTCAAACCTGCCATTAGATATCAGCGTAACATAACCTCTGACATCTGTATGGACAGGACAATTTGTCTGGCACGGAATCCCCTCATAAAGCTTCGGATTTACCTGAAATTTATACCTCTTGCTCATAAAACCTCCAATATAAGTTACAAGTTTCAAGTTGCAAGTTTCAGGTTTTTAATCTTGCATCTTGTGTCTTGTAACTTGCAACCTTTTACTTCAGTGATACTAAAAAGTCTGTAAGTCCATCCACCTGTTCATCAGTAAACCTGAATGTCGGCATAAATGAATGCGGCGATACAGACCTTGGATTCTTGAAATGTTTTACAATCCAGTCTCTATCCCTTCTGCTGCCGACATGGGTAAGGTCAGGGGCAATCTTACCGCCTCTCCCCTTCAATGTATGACAATACCAGCAGTTATAATGAATGAATATCTGCTCTCCGAATGGGAGTTTCTCAAACTCTTCGTGTGAGATAGCCTCCTGGAATCTTGCTATAGCCTTCGGCTTAGGCTCAACCCTTGGCTTATATTTATATTTGCCTGGTATTTTATCTTCCTTAAGACCCATTACAAAAACTGTAAGTGCATGAGCCTCATCGGGTGTAAAATCAAATTTAGGCATTATAGTCGGTTCAGATGCCGGAGTAGTTGCAGTAGCTGGGGCACCTGGTGTTATCTTCTGCGGGTCAAGAAAGTGTTGATATGTCCAGCCATGCATATTCTTTTCACCATCTATATGAGATAAGTCATGTGACAACTCAAATTCATGCTCTGTCCTGCTCCCAAACTCAGTTAAATCAGGAGCCAATGTCTCACCTACACCCTTTATAGTATGACAGGTAATACAGGGAACCTCAAGCTTATTTGACACTGTAAGTCTCTTTGCCAGATTAAGCATATCTGCCCCTTTTAGCTCCTTACCCTCTTCATAAGCTTCAGGATGGCATTTCCCACACGAACTCTGAACCATGTTTAAAGGGAGCATTGGATTATCCCAATTCGGTATTCCTCTTGCGTGGGCATCAATCTTCTCGGTAGCCGTCCCCTGCCCTTCATGGCATATGGTACAGCCAATTTTATTCAAATCATGCTCCCTCGCCATTGCATGATATTTATACGGAAGCGGGGCATCTGCAAACTCAGGGTTATCATAGCCGAGGTGACAGGTTACACACCTGTCTATAACCTTAATGTCTGCATTCCATAACTGTTTTACTGCGAGAGGAGTTCCTTCAATAAATTTCCTTTTTTCAGGGTCTTTAGTTTTCTCAATCAGGAGTTTTTTATAATCCTGCTGATACATCTTCCATTCAGTGTCAGTATCCCTATAAATTGTAGCACCAAAGAGAAATAAAATAGTAAAAACAAATACAGCGTATACCTTATTTTGGTCTTTTCTCCAATAGGTTACCAAAACGGCAAGATTTACAACAAGAAGCAGTATGATAATATTATTTAACATAATATCTCCTCTCCAAAAGTATCATAGTAACAAAGTGTCAGAGTGTCCGAGATTTTAATCTTTGACACTTTGACTCTCTGACTCTTTGACACTTTATATATTGAACCACGGAGTAACTATTACATATTTTATTCCAAAGACAAGCCTCAAGAGTATCTTACCGACTACACCAAGTGTAAGAAGCACATGGGTCATCACAAGTGAATACTTTATAATCCCGAGTTCCTTAAAATACTTCTTAAACATAATTGCCGGAAGGGTCATTCCAACTATAAAGCCAATTACGGAAATGGTTATACCAACAGGTAAACTTAGATTATGAAGTTTTGCCTGAGACGCCTTCAGAATCTGGTTAGGATAGGTCCATTCATGCCCGCCCAGCGGATAATCAATAATGGGCCAATATATCTCCCAGCTCGGTCCCCTTAAAAGTTGCCCGGTTATAATTAAAAAGAACCATAGGAATATACCAAATGAAAAGAATACAAATTGAAACTTCCGTCTTGAATAGTTGTAGCATCCCTGAACCTCAGGTGCTGTATCTACATAGGGTATGAGTATCAAACCTATGAGAATCTGATTAGGGATAATGACACCTGCAATCCATGGGTCAAAATAAACAAGCAGTTCCTGCAGACCGATAAAATACCATGGTGCCTTTGCAGGATTAGGTGTCTTTGCCCATTCTGCAGCTTCCTCAAGGGGTGCATTAAAAAACATTGATACTGTCCAAATAAGTATCGTAATAAAAAACATACATAGCAATACAACCCATATAAAGTATGGCCAGGATGCCATTCTATCATATCCCGGCTGGGTGGAAATCATTGCATCAGTCTTTGTCTCTGCCATTTAAACCTCCCCCTATAAAAGTATCAGAGTATCAAAGTGTCATTGTATCAAAGTAAGGCTTTGACACTTTGAATCTCTGACTCTTTGACACTTTATTAAATTACATTGGTCCTGAAAAACCATCTTTTCTTATTCTCCAGAAATGAAATATCATAAGAGCGGTTGCAATCAGCGGCAAACCGACACAGTGCCATACATATGCCCTGACAAGTGCATTAGGTCCAATCCTTGTCCCCCCTATAAGAGCGAAACGAATATCATTATCAATCTGTATTCCGAGATACTTGGAAAACGGACCCTCATAACCGAGTAATGGTGTTGCTGAAGCCATATTCGTTCCTACAGTAACAGCCCAGAAACCAAGCTGGTCCCAGGGAAGGAGATAACCTGTAAAACTCAGAAGTAGTGTTATCAGAAGAAGCAAAACCCCAACCGTCCAGTTAAACTGTCTCGGCGGTTTATAAGAACCTGTATAAAAGACCCTTATCATGTGAAGGATAACTGTAAAAACCATTCCATGCGCCCCCCATCTGTGCATATTCCTCAATATGACACCAAATGGAACTACATATCTTAAATCCTTCATGTCATTATATGCCCTATGCTCTTCAGGGACATAGTAGAACATCAGGAGGATACCTGTTACGGTAAGAAGTAAGAATAGAAAGAATGTTATTCCACCCATACACCATCCGTATTTTATCTTCATCCCATGCACTCCAACCTTTGTGGGGAATATATGCATGTAAAAGCTGCTTCTCATTACTGCCATCCTCTTGGGCATTGTATCAGGATACCCTACCCTGAAGATGGACTTCCATACAGGTGTGCTTTTTATATATTCAAATATCTTTTTTAAAAAAGGCGGGACAAAAGAAACTTCATTATTTTTATTTAAATTCGTTGCCATTATTCACCCCCTCCTCATTATGCTTTTAGTTGTAAAAAATACGGTGGTTTCCAGATAATATTCTTTTCCTCCTCTGTCCAGAAAACACCGAGTGTCTTCTTCTGTGCCTGGAGGCTTGCCCTCCTTATCCCGAGAAGACCTGTAGTGACTATCATGGAGCCATCAGGTGCAAGCTCTATCTTTGCCCTGTACAGAGGCTCAGGTGCTGGTCCAGCCACCACCTCACCATCTGTATTATAATTACTCCCATGACATGGGCATTTAAAACGAACTTCTGTGGGAAACCAGTTTGGGGTACATCCAAGATGTGTGCATATAGCAACCATTGCATAGATGCCCTCTTTAGTTCTGACCATCCATACCCTCTGGCTCTTCTTCCATCTTTCATCCACAACCGCCTTCTCATTCCCTGCAGGTGCTGTATATTCCTCAGGTTTTCCTGCATTGAATGTACTGGCTGGCTCATAAAGAACCTTTGGATAAAAGAATCTGGCACCAGCAGCACCCGAACTGCCAAAAAATGCAAACAGACCGGTCCACCCCGCTATATTAAAAAATTTTCTGCGGGAGACCCTCTTTTCAAACTCATTTTCCTTATCCATTTTCCCCCCCTCCTCTTTATAAAAAATTATAAATCAAATTCTGGGAAAACAAATTTACCATAATTAAAAATATTGTCAATATTTTTTTAATCTATTTTTAATGTTTTGTTTAGACAAAATGTTATGCCCTGATTATTTTGTGTTTGAGTTTTTATCTTGACACTATTAATATATTGACTTATGTTGAAAATATTTAAAAAACAAAACATGCCACAAAGACCCGAAGACACTAAGAATAAGAAATTATTTTTTTCTTTGTGCCTTTGTGTCTTGGTGGCTATATAATTTTCTATGACTGAACAAAGCTATA
>JACRGN010000309.1 GCA_016234205.1 Nitrospinota bacterium
AGAGAAAAAGGTGTTGTCCAGCCCATAATTGTCCAGAAGTCAGACAGCGGTTATGAATTGATTGCCGGAGAGAGGCGATGGAGGGCGGCACAGAAGGCAGGACTAAACAAAATCCCCGCCATTATAAGAGAGGTCAGCAGTGAAGAATCTCTGGAACTTGCCCTTATTGAAAATATACAGAGGGAAAACTTAAACCCGATTGAAGAGGCGAGGGCATATCACAGACTATCGGATGAATTCTATCAAACTCAGGAGGACATAGCAAAGAAGGTAGGAAAGGACAGGTCAACTGTTGCAAATTTCCTCAGACTCTTGAAACTCCCGAAGGAGATTCAGGACAGCATCTCAAATGAAGAACTGACAATGGGGCATGCAAGGGCGCTCCTCTCTTTAGATTCTGCCAAAGAACAAATCTCTCTTAAAGACAGGATTGTAAAGAGAAAGATGTCTGTCAGGGAGGTGGAATCTTATGTAAATAGAAGCAGGGAAACAAAAAAGGAGAGCAGTAAAAAAAAGGCAGATATTTTTAAAGACAGGCTTGAGGGGGAATTGCAAAGGTTCTTTGGGACTGAGGTCAGAATTCTTAAGGGGAGAAACAAAGGAAAGATTGAAATTATTTTTTATACTGATGAAGATATGGAAAGGATAATAGATTTAATAAAAGGAGAGTGATTTTTATGAACAAGCCAGAATTAAAGGAAGAGGTAAAGGCGTTTTTAGGAGAGGGGACGGAATTTAACGGGCTGCTCAGTTTTGAAGGGACTGTTAGGATAGATGGGAAATTTGAAGGGGAGGTTGTAAGTAAAGATACCCTGATATTGGGTGAGAGTGCGGTAATGAATGCTGAGGTATCAGTCGGCATAATTATCGTGAGAGGGAAGATTGCAGGAAATATAGTGGCAAGTAAAAAGATAGAAATCCGTGCAGAGGGAGAGGTTATAGGAAATATTAAAACACCCCTCCTCTTTATTGAAGAAGGGGCGATATTAGACGGCAAGTGTGAGATGATTAAAAAGGATAAGAAGGTAACTGTCCTTCCGACAAAGGATAGCAGCGGTTCTGAGCCCAAGATGCCATCTGCCGTAGCATCATAAGGTTTATGTTTGATATTGAAAAACTTAAAGACATATTCAAAAATTACCCCTATATCGCCTCAGCATATCTCTTTGGTTCTTATGTCTCAGGCAGGATAAGCCCTATGAGCGATGTGGATATAGCAATCCTTTTAAAGGACAATGCCCCAGAAGGAAGGGAATTAATTCATGAAGAAGATTATCTGGCATATAGAATTGCGAATGCCTTTCAGTTAAAAGAAGTAGATTTGGTAGAAATTAATAGACAGGGGACCATCTTTGTGCATAATGTGCTGAAAACCGGCAAACTGATTTATGATGCCGACCCTTACTTTAGAATACGGTTTGTGGCAAAAGCTATTTCTGATTACTGCGATTTTGAGCCGACACTCAGGTTTATGAAGAACTATTACTTTGATGGCTACAGGAGGAGACTTGCACGACTATGAAGAAAGAGGATATTCAGACAAAGATTGATATAGTTCTCGATAATCTTGAGAAGCTTGCCACTCTGAAGGCAAAGACATATAATGATTTTATCTCGGATTTCAGGAATATAGACTCTGCCTTACACAGACTCCAAACCTCCATTCAGGCACTACTTGATATTGGAAGCTACATCATAGCTTCTCTTGGCTTAAGGACTCCGAATACAAATGCTGAAATTATAGAAATACTGAGTGAAGGAGGATATGTTTCAAAAGACAAGATTGAGACATACATAAAAATGAGCCAGTTCAGAAACAGAATAGTGCATCTTTATAATCACATAGATACTGAAATGCTTTACGATATTCTGACGAATGAGCTGGGGTGATATAAAAGAGCTGTATACCAATTTGCTAAAGATTATTGAGCAGCAGAAATAAGGAATTTTACAGGTGAAAATTTTCTCTCAAATTCTTTGGTATTTTTCCCATAATACAAAGTAATTATGGGAGGGGTTTTAAATCCCTTGCCCTTTCAAAGCCGAGCTGGAGTGCCTTCTTATTTAAATCCAGAAAAGCAGGCGGAACCCTCGCCAGAACAGCCTTTTCAATCGCCTCATGGGATACAATCTTTGTCAATTCCACAATCATGCCGAGGGAGATGATATTTGCGACAATTATCTTCCCAAGCTCATCTCTTGCAACTGTTGATATGGGATAGCTGTAAACCTTATAATCCCCTTTCGGGGCATTTTTTACCTCTGTTGAATCAATGAGAAGGACACCATCTTTTTTAATATCCTTATTATATTTATTGCATGCCTCCTGTGTCATGGCAAGCATTGCATCAATACTCGTTGCCTTTGGATAATCTATCTCCTCATCACTTATTATAACCTCACTCCTTGAGGCGCCTCCCCTTGACTCAGGACCATAGGACTGGCTCTGAGAAGCCATTTTACCATCATAGATAGAGGCAGCCTCTGCTATAATGATACCTGCCAAAATCATCCCCTGTCCGCCGGAGCCGCTAAATCTCATCTCATATCTGTAACCCATATTCCCCCCTTTTGAACATAAAGGCTAAGGTTAAGGACAAGGTTAAGAAAGCATTAATCTCAACCTCAACCTAAACCTTTTTTACTTTGGTTTACTTCCCCCTGCCTTCTCTATAAGTTTTGCATACCCTTCTGTATATTCTAATCTCTCCTTCTTGCACAATACCCCTCTTAATAATTTGCCCTCAAGTTTTTCAGGGGGCAGACCTGATGCCTGCTTGACCGATACAGTTCCTTCCTTTTCTATCTTTTCCATCATATCTGCCGGAGACTTGAATTTATTAAACCTTCCGTAGTATGTCGGACAGGAGTCAATTATGTCTATAACGGCAGTCCCCTTATGCATAATCGCCTCGTGAAGAATCTTCTCAAGTTCGCCGTAATGGTATGCAGTCCCCCTTGCAACAAATGTAGCACCTGCGGCCTCAGCCATCTTGCAGACATCAAAAGGAGGGTCAATATTCCCATAACGGCTTGTTGTTGCTATCATCCCCGGTAAAGTGGTCGGCGAGAACTGGCCGCTTGTCATGCCGTATATAAAGTTATTATAAACCATGATGACTATATCAAGATTTCGCCTGCAGGTATGAATGAAGTGGTTCCCTCCGATTGCAAGTGCATCTCCATCCCCTGTTGTAACAATAACCTTTAGGTTAGGCTTTGCCATCTTAAGCCCTGTTGCAAAGGCAAGCGCCCTTCCATGCAATGTGTGGAGTGTATTGAAATTTACATAGCCGGGAGTCCTGCTTGAACAGCCTATGCCTGACACAAGGGCAAAGTCGTCATTTGGACGACCTGTTTCAGCAATCGCCCTTAACATACATTTTAAGACTATGCCGTGTCCGCATCCGGGGCACCAGATATGGGGGAGTTTCCCTTTTCTTATATAATTTGAATAATCAAATGGCACCGGTTTTTCTTTCTTTTTCTTTTTAGCTGCTGTTACTGTTTCCATATTAACCTCCAGTGGGAAACCGCCCCTTTATCCCCTCCTTGAGAAGGAGGGGAAGGGGTGGTTAGTTATGCAAACTTTTTAATCTCTTCTATAATCTGGTTTGGATGTATTGCCTCTGTATCCACCTTGAAGATTCCCTTTACTTCACACTGCCCCCGTGATGCCCTTTCAACCTCATAATAGACCTGCCCAAGATTCATCTCAGGGACAAGGATTGCCTTAACCTGTTTTGCTAATTTATTGACTGCCTTATCAGGAAATGGCCATATAGTCTTTGGTCTCAGAAGCCCTGCCTTTACCCCTTTTTTCCTCATCTCTTTTACTGCAAATTTAGCAGACTTTGAGGATACACCATAGGCAACCACACCTATCTCTGCATCATCAGTGTAGAACTCTTCATTTATGCATATCTTATCTACATTTTTATTTATCTTATTTACAATCCTCTCGTTAGCCTCTCCTATTAACTTCGTGTTATTTGTAGGAAAGCCATCCTCCGCGTGGTATAAGCCTGTTACATGAAATTTATAACCCTCTCCGTATGCAGCAAGCGGCGCAATACTGCCATTACTCTGTGCATAGGGTTTATACTCCTCAGGCTTGCATGTCGGCTTCTTCCTCTCTATAACCTCTACCTCACCGGCTTCAGGGAGTGTAATTGCCTCTCTCATGTGTCCTATGATTTCATCATATAGGACAATAACCGGCGTCCTGTATGTTTCAGCAAGATTAAATGCCCTTACTGTTTCGTAAAAAATCTCCTGAACTGTTGCAGGTGTTAAGACCACCGACGGATGGTCGCCATGTGTCCCCCACTTTGCCTGCATAACATCAGACTGGCTCGGTCCTGTCGGAAAACCGGTAGAGGGACCACTCCTCATTACATTAACAATCACACATGGAATCTCTGCTATACAAGCAAAACCGAGCCCCTCCTGCATCAGGGAAAAACCAGGACCGCTTGTAGCGGTCAATGACTTTGCCCCGCCAAGCGAGGCACCGATGATAGCACAGATTGAGGCAATCTCATCCTCCATCTGCATAAAGACCCCGCCTATCTTTGGAAGCCTTACGGAAAGTATCTCCGCAACCTCTGTTGAAGGAGTTATTGGATAACCAGCATAGAACCTGCAGCCTGCATATAAGGCACCTTCACTGCATGCCTCATTACCCTGCATAAATTTTTTCTTTTTCTCAGCCATAATTACCTCCAAAAATTAGTTCCAAGTTGCAGGTTTCAAGTTTCAAACTTTACAACTTGTATCTTGCATCTTGCAACTTGCATCTCAGAACACTTGTATTGCAAAATCAGGACATCTTAAATCGCATAACTGACAGCGGGTGCAAGCCTCAAGATTTTTTACTGTCATCATATTCCCTTTAAGCTCAAGAACCTCAGTGGGGCAAAAAACCGCGCATATATCACACCCCTTGCAAAGCTCTTCATATATTAAAATTCTCGGCAAATCCTTTTCTGTCTCTGTCTCAGTCAATTTAATATCCCTCCTCTCACTTCTTTTTCTTTTTTAAAACCTCTGCAACTGTTTTCCCAATATCAGCAGGGCTATTGCAAACCTTAATGCCTGCCTTCTTCATCGCCTCCATCTTCTCGGCGGCAGTTCCCTTCCCTCCTGATATTATAGCACCTGCATGCCCCATCCTCTTTCCCTTCGGGGCTGTAACTCCTGCAATATAGCCTATTACTGGCTTTTTCATTTTCTTTTTAACAAAATCGGCGGCCTCTTCTTCTGCAGTCCCGCCTATCTCTCCTATCATCACCACTGCCTCTGTTTTCTTGTCCTTTGCAAACATCTCAAGGACATCAACAAAGTTTGTCCCATTTACAGGGTCTCCGCCTATACCAACACAGGTGGACTGCCCAAGACCGAGCCTTGTCAACTGGTCAACTGCCTCATAGGTCAGTGTCCCGCTTCGTGATACAACACCAATCTTACCAGCCTTATGAATATGCCCCGGCATTATTCCGATTTTACATTCTCCAGGTGTTATTACACCGGGACAGTTAGGACCAATGAGTCTTGATTTCTTTCCGTTCATAAATCTCTTAACCCTAACCATATCCAGCACAGGTATCCCTTCAGTTATACAGATTACCAGTTCTATGCCTGCATCCACTGCTTCCATTATGGCATCCCCTGCAAAGGCGGCAGGGACATATATTACAGACGCATTTGCACCTGTCTTTTTAACCGCCTCATCCACTGTATCAAATACAGGTATGCCATCAACATTTGTTCCCCCCTTGCCGGGTGTAACTCCGCCAACCATCTTTGTGCCATAGGCAACCATCTGCCTCGTATGAAATGTCCCCTGCTCCCCTGTAATCCCCTGACATATAACTTTAGTATTTTTATTAACAAGGATACTCATTAAACCTCCAAGGAGAAATTATTATAATATCACCTATCCATTTTATTACTGATAAATGATTTTTTACACTATTAAATAGTTTTCTATTAAAGCATAACCAACATTTCTTAATCAACCACCCTGTAGCTTGCAGGCTGTCCGACAATCATACAAATGCTATGTGCAATGGCTTTTGATAAAAGAGATAATTTAGCGAGGAATATAATTTTCGTATCGATTCCTCCATTATATCCCATACTCC
>JACRGN010000311.1 GCA_016234205.1 Nitrospinota bacterium
CCATGGAGACAGAAGGGGACAGGAAGGGCAAGGGCGGGGTCAATAAGGTCTCCACTCTGGAGAGGCGGCGGAATTACTTTTGGTCCAACACCGAGGGATTATGACCATGATGTCCCTAAAAAAATGAGAAGGTCAGCACTTATATCTGCCCTCTCATTAAAAGTAAAAAACGGTGACATCTTTGTGGTGGATAAAATAAACATTGATAAACCGAAGACAAAGGATATCGTTTCAATATTAAAGAATTTTAAAATAGACAGGAGTGTGCTTTTTCTTGTTGATGAAAAGAATATGAATCTTGAACTCTCCGCGAGGAATATACCTGATGCAAGGGTGCAGAGGGTTGACAGTATAAATGTATATGACATCCTCTATTACGATAAGATTATCTGTACGAAAGGGGCAATAGATAAAATTCAGACAACCATGAAGCAGGCTCAGGGCAAGGCTCAAGAATAAAATTATGAAAGACCTATACGCCATTATAAAGAAACCTATTATCACCGAGAGAAGTGCCTACTTAAAGGAGAGGGGCAATAAGATAATTTTTCAGGTGGATGCCAATGCCAATAAGAGGGATATAAAAAAGGCTGTTGAGAAGGTGTTCAATGTTCATGTGATGGATGTAAACACTTTGAATGTGAAGGGGAAGGTAAAGAGGTTCGGGAGGGTCTTTGGAAAAAGACCTGACTGGAAGAAGGCAATAGTGACACTGAAAGAGGGAGACAAGATAGAACTCTTAGAAGGCATATAAAATGGGAATTAAAACTTTTAAACCGACATCACCGGCGGTAAGGGCTAAAACAAACCTTACATTTGACGAGATAACTACCGACAGGCCTGAGAAAAGCTTAATCGTTTCAAAAGGAAGAACAGGCGGAAGGAATAATAACGGAAGGATGACCTGCCGCTTTATGGGTGGAGGCCACAAGAGATTTTACAGGCTCGTAGATTTCAAAAGGGATAAGGACGATGTCCCTGCAAGGGTTGTGTCTATTGAATATGACCCGTACAGGTCATGCAGGATAGCACTTTTGAATTATAGGGACGGTGAGAAGAGGTATATAATCGCACCGATTGATTTAAAGGTTGGCGATAATGTCATGTCGGGGGTATCCGCAGAGATAAGGTCAGCCAATGCAATTCCATTAAAAAATATCCCTGTCGGAACCATGATTCATAATATAGAGCTTCGTAAGGGAAAGGGCGGACAGATGGTCAGGAGTGCAGGTTTGGCTGCACAGCTTTTGGCTAAAGAGGGAGAGATGGCTCATGTAAAACTTCCCTCCGGCGAGGTCAGACTGGTTTCGGTTGAATGCAAGGCTACAATCGGGCAGGTAGGGAATCCAGAGCATGAGTCTATTACGATTGGCAAGGCAGGAAGGTCAAGATGGCTCGGCTGGAGGTCAAGGGTAAGAGGTGTAGCGATGAATCCGGTTGACCATCCCATGGGTGGCGGAGAAGGAAAGAGTAAGGGTGGTAATGTCCCGAGAAGCCCGACAGGCGTGCCATCTAAAGGATATAAGACAAGGGGTAAAAGGAAATTGTCAAGCAAATATATTGTAAAGAGGAGGAAGTAAAAATAGTTGCAAGATGTAAGATGCAAGATGCAAGATTTAAAACTTGTAACTTGTAACCTGTAACTTGTAACTTGTAACTTATTTATTATGCCAAGGTCAATTAAAAAAGGTCCGTATGTTGAATCCTCATTATTAAAGAAGATTGAGGAGATGAATAAGAAGAATGAGAAGAAGATGCTCAAGACATGGTCACGAAGGTCTACGATTACACCGGATTTTATCGGACATACTCTGGCAGTGCACAATGGTAGAAAGTTTATTCCAGTCTATGTCTCAGAGAATATGGTAGGGCATAAACTTGGAGAGTTTTCACATACAAGGACATTTAAGCTTCACAGCGGACATACAAAGAAGGTATTAACAAAAACCTAAAATAGCTGATAGTTCATAGTTCATAGAAAAAGACTATGGGCAATGAGCAATGAGCAATGAGCTAATTATGGAAGCAAAAGCAATTTTAAAATATGTAAGGACATCGCCGAGAAAGACAAGGCTTGTTGCCGATATGGTAAGGGGCAAGAAGGTTAATGATGCATTAAACATCCTTGCCTTTACGAATAAGAAGCCTGCAAAGGTCATCAAAAAACTTCTTGAATCTGCCATGGCAAATGCAGAGGAAAAGAAGGCTGAAGATGTAGACTCATTAACGGTAAGCAAGCTTACCGTTGACGGGGGGCCTGTGTGGAAGAGGCAGCTTCCAAGGGGAAGGGGAAGGGTAACACCGATTAAGAAAAGGACAAGCAATATTACTATAGTATTAAAGTAAAACAGGAGGTGATTTTTTGGGACAGAAGACGCATCCAATAGGTTTCAGATTAGGTATAAATAAGTCATGGCAGTCAAGCTGGTTTGCAAAGAAGGATTATGCCTCTCTATTGCATGAGGACCTTGGCATAAGAAGATATATAAAAAAGGAGCTGTATCATGCCGGCATCTCTAAAATTGATATTGAAAGGGCTTCCAAGAGGATTAAGATAAATATATTTGCGGCAAGACCGGGAATCATTATAGGGAAAAAGGGATTTGAGGTGGATAAATTAAAAGAAAGTTTACAGAAGAAGCTGCCTGACAAACAGGTTTTCTTAAATATAAAAGAGGTGTCAAGACCCGAGGCTGATGCCCAGCTTCTGGCAGAGAACATTGCACTCCAGTTAGAGAGAAGGGTCTCTTACAGAAGGGCGATGAAAAAGGCAGTAGCAACAGCGCTTAAATTCGGTGCTAAGGGTGTAAGAATAGCCTGCTCCGGCAGACTTGCAGGTAATGAGATAGCGAGGAGAGAGTGGTATAGGGAAGGCAGGGTTCCATTTCACACGATAAGGGCTGATATTGATTATGGTTTTGCCGAGGCACAGACAACTTACGGTGTAATAGGCGTCAAGGCATGGATTTTTAACGGTGAAATAATGACTGAGAAGAATTCAAAGAAACAGAAGGATACACAGCCTGTAGAGGGGGGAGCAGTAGTTTAGGGAAAATAATTTATGTTAATGCCCAAAAAGGTAAAATATAGGAAGAGACAAAAGGGAAGGATGTTTGGGACTGCAGCCAGAGGCTCGGACTTAAGCTTCGGCAGTTACGGATTGCAGGCACTTGACCCCGGATGGATAACGGATAGGCAGATAGAGGCAGCGAGAATTGCAATGACAAGGCATATCAAAAGGGGCGGGAGGATATGGATAAGGATATTCCCGGATAAGCCGGTTACCAAGAAGCCTGCAGAGACAAGGATGGGTAAGGGAAAGGGTGTCCCGGAGCAGTGGGTTGCGGTTATAAAGAAGGGTAAGGTTTTATTTGAGATGGAAGGAATAACTGAGGATGTGGCAAGAGAGGCATTGGGTCTTGCATCCCATAAACTTCCGATAAAGACAAGATTTTTAGCTAAGGGATTGATATGAAGATAAAAGAACTCAGAGATATGACAGTGGATGAACTCTTAAAAAAATCAGAAGATATGAGGTCTGAGCTTTTAAATTTAAGGTTTCAGGCGGCAAGAAAGGTGCTTGAGAATCCTACGAGGGTTCACATCGTAAAAAAAGATATTGCACGGATCAATACACTATTGGGTGAAAAAAAGTCAGCACAAAATCAGGTGCAGGTTAAGGGTAAAAATTTAAAGTAAAGGAATTTTATGGAACAAAATAAAAAGATAAGGACAGGGGTTGTTGTCAGTGACAAGATGGATAAGACCATCGTGGTAAAGGTGGAGAGGCATGTGAGACACCCTGAATTTAAAAAGATAGTAAGACGTTCAAATAAGTTTAAGGTGCATGATGAGAAGAATGAATCTTCTGTGGGGGATAAGGTAAAGATTGTAGAGACGAGGCCTCTGAGCAAGGAGAAAAGGTGGAGGCTGATGGAGATAGTTGAAAGGGCAAGCTAATAAAAGTTACAAGTTACAAGTTTCAAGTTGCAGGTTTCAAGATGCAAGCCTTGTATCTTGCATCTTGCATCTGTGTTTGAGGAGGGTTTTTGTGATTCAGCTGAGAACTATTTTAGACATAGCAGACAATTCAGGGGCGAGAAAGGCACAGTGTATACAGGTGCTTGTTGGTAGCAAGAGGAGGTATGCCCGTATCGGGGATGTCATTGTGGTAAGTATAAGAGAGGCAACCCCAAACAGTCCTGTCAATAAGGGGGAAGTAAAAAAGGCTGTGGTTGTCAGGACCAGGAAGGAATTGAGAAGGGACAACGGCACATATATTAAGTTTGATGATAATGCTGCAGTCCTTATAAATGAACAATTGGAGCCTGTTGGGACAAGAATATTTGGCCCTGTTGCGAGAGAGCTCAGGGCAAAGAAATTTATGAAGATTATCTCTTTAGCGCCAGAGGTATTATGAACCAGTTAGCAAATTTAAAGATAAAGAAAAACGATATTGTAAAGGTAATGACAGGCAAGGAAAAGGGGAAGAAGGGGAAGATACTGATGGTGTTCCCCATGGAGAAAAAGGTCATTGTTGAGAGGCTTAATATTGTTAAGAGGCATACACGTCCCACTCAGCAGATGAGGCAGGGTGGTATTATAGAAAAGGAAGGGAAGATACATATCTCAAATGTAATGATTGTCTGCAATAAGTGCGATAAGACGACAAGGGTATCAATAAAGATACTTGAGAACGGGAAAAAAATCAGAACCTGTAAACATTGCGGTGAGATGTTAGACAGAGACTGAAAAAAGTAGAAAAGACGAAAGGTTAAGGTTGAGGTTAAGAAAATTCTAAACTTTAACCTGCATTTATTAGGGAGGTTTAGTGGCACGACCGGCTTTAAAAGATAAATACTTAAAAGATGTGGTACCCCAGCTTAAAAAGGAGCTTGGTTATAAGAATGTAATGCAGATACCAAGACTCAAAAAGGTGGTAATAAATATGGGTCTGGGTGAGGCACTTCAGGATGCCAAATTAATAGATTCTGGTGTGTATACCCTGTCGCAGATTAGCGGCCAGAAGCCTTTGGTTACAAGG
>JACRGN010000307.1 GCA_016234205.1 Nitrospinota bacterium
AAAGGTAGCCCTTACTGCCTGTATGCGTAAGTTGTTGGTTATTTTGAATGCAATGTTTAAACATAAATTATTATGGAACCCAAAAATTTATTTATTTACCCCTTGACAACACAGTTGCTCTCCCGCAAGGGGAGAGGGAACTTTAAAATTCCCCTCCCTTGATGGGAGGGGATAAAGGGGAGGGTGAATTGTGTCAATGTGAATTTACAAAGCTATCAACATGTCATACAGCATATTCAGCGGCAGGCCCACAATATTAAAATAATCGCCTTCAATCTTCCTTACAAATACAGACGCCTTTCCCTGAATGCCGTAGCCGCCTGCCTTGTCAAGCGGCTCACCTGTCTTTATATAATCAGCGATAGTGCCATCAAAGTCTAATATGACCGTGGAAATATTATATCTCATTTCTTTCTATTCCAAATTTTTTTGCCCTGACATTACCACTTTACTCCTAATTAACTTATAAATCTTCTAAAAACTATTCAAATCTTAACGCCTCCACAGGGTCCATAGATGCTGCTCTCATAGCAGGATAGACTCCTGACAGAATACCTACAAGAATAGAAACAACCAGAGAGACTATTACATATTCAGGCGCTAACAGCGCTGGCTTGTTACTCAATAGCTCAATTACAAGTATACAGCTTATACCCAATATTGTCCCTATTACGCCTCCAAAAAGGCTTATGAATACTGATTCTGTTAAAAAATGTATTAAAATATCAACCTTTCTTGCCCCTAATGCCTTTTTTATGCCTATCTCCTTTATCCTCTCTAATACAGAGGCGGTCATTATGTTCATAATCCCAATGCCACCTACCACAAGGGATATCATCGCTGCCATTCCGCCAATCCATGATACAATACGCAGTATTGTATTAGTCGTTTCAATATACTGCTGCATGGTCTGTGATTCATAATGATACTCACCTTTATGCCTTCGATAAAGTATGTCCTTTATATCCTCTGCTGCCCTTTTTGCAAGGGATAGATGGAGGGCCTCTGCCTGAATGTAGTCTATCTCTTTAGTATTATATTGGCGCTGATATACTGAGATCGGGATAATAATCCTGTCGTTGGCATCTTGGCCTCCTGCAGATCCTATACTCGCAAGAAAGTCTCTATCCTTTTCCTTCAAGATACCTACTACAGTATATTTATAATTTCCTATTCTTATCTCTTTACCTATTGGTTCTTCTCTTCCAAATAGCCTTTCAACAACCTTTACCCCAATAACACAGACATCCATTCTGAATTTAACATCCTCTAACAGGATAGGCCTTCCTCTTATAATGGAATCATTGTTTATTTCACCATAGCTAAAATCCACGGCGTGTAATTTCGCCATAAAATAATTATTCCCATACTTTGCCCAGAGCCTCATTTTTTCTACCACAGGAGTGATTCTTTTTATGAGATTGCACTCCCTGGCAATAGCATCAACATCATCGTTGTCTATGCCACTACCCTGTTTTAGGATCTTTCCTGGCTGGCTGTCCTTATAAGACCTGTACACCCATAAGGATTTAAGCCCAAAGGTCTCCAGCTCCTGAAATATAATTGCTTTACCACTACGGGAGGCGCCACCAATCATGATAACTGCTGCTACACCTATTACAATCCCCAGCAAGGTGAGAAATGTCCTTAATCTATTGGTATTGAGTGCATCAAAGGCAGCCTTTACATTCTCAACAAGTATTAACATCAGAAATTATCCTTCCATCCCTTAATCTTATTGTCCTATGGGCATATCGGGCTTTTTCTTCTTCATGCGTGACCAATATAATAGTTTTCCCCTCTTTATTAAGTTTAGTAAAAATTTGCATAATCTCCTGTCCTGATGTAGAGTCAAGATTCCCTGTAGGTTCGTCAGCTACTAAAATAGACGGCTCGGTTACCAGCGCCCTTGCAATAGCCACACGCTGCTGTTGTCCTCCAGAGAGTTCATTAGGTCTATGATGCATCCTGTCTTCAAGCCCCACAGATTTAAGGGCTATCTCGGCTGATTCAAATCTTTTAACCTTTGGATAGCCTCTATATATTAAAG
>JACRGN010000312.1 GCA_016234205.1 Nitrospinota bacterium
ATAAATATACCTGTAAGTCATGGAAAGGATGAGGACAAAGAGCGGTGGTATACGGAAGACCCTCAGAGCCTTCATTATATGGTCCCACTTTGTCGTAAGAATAAGGAGGACGATAAAAGATACAGATGCTGCAACCCTTAATACAAAGGTTATTGCTGATATCATCCCCTGTCTTGTAATTATAAGGCCGAAAAATGAAAGGAGTGGCTCTCCGGGAGTAAGGAAGACAGCCGGTATGGCGATAAGCCCTGCAAAGAAAGGGATAAATAGCCACACCCGCCCAATAAAAGGGATTATCCCTATGGATGAAGCTGCTGCAAGGATAACGGAAAAAACATAGAGTGAAAAGAGGGTGGAGATTTCCTTTACAATGCTTACAGTAAGAATAAAAAATAAAATACCAATGAGCTTTGATTTAGGCTCGATGCCCTGAAGAAGACCCTTTTGCCTTACCCATTCTGAAGCAAAGATGGCGTCTTTTAAAAAACCTGTAATATCCGAAAGGGTCTTTTCTAAAAAGCTTCTTCCTCTCTGTTCCCTGCTTACTGCCCCCGATAGAAGCATTCGAGGGCAGGCTTGCAGAGCCTGCCCCTCACTTGATGCGGGGGGCAGGCTTCTGTCTTCTGTCTTAAACCATGATGGTCTCACTCACCCTCCTTTACCACGTTAGAAAGCTTAGCCCGTAAGGACAGGGATGAAACCTGTTCCTGATGCGAAGACTTTCTAACTGGGCACGCAGATAAAAGTCTTCCGAAGATGAATGCGGCGCCTGCTATAACAGCCACACCGATAAAGGCGGAAAGGATGTAGCCAGCAGCCGACATGAGCTGTCCTTCCCACCCCTGCATATTGTAGCCGCCGAACATGGCGATCCAGATACCTTCAAGTCTTCCTATCCCTTCAGGAATGAATCCGAGAATCTTTTTTAATTCCTCTGCCGACCACTCCCCCCATGCAGTTCCCTGGGCGATAAGACCGAGGGGTGTAAGGATTATTAAAAATGCAAGACCTACCCACAGCCTCTTTAATTTTATCCCCACTGCAATAAGGTCAGGCTCTGTCCTTGATATGTAAGACAGGACAAGGGATGTAACCGCCCCTTCAATCCAGCCGAAGACCAAGAGATGCTCAAAAGCCATCACAGGAACAGTAACACTCAAAGGATATGGACAATAAAGTGGAGCACCGTCTGCTCCTCTGGCAATGAAAGGCTGGATGCCAAATTCCACTGCTGTCAGGATGGCCGCAATATTTAAAGATACATAGCCTGCAATAAAACCTGCAATCAGGCTCCGTTTGCTTGAAGCATCGGCATTACCCCTTATCATCCAGTAAAAAAGATAGGCTGTGAAGGGCATAACAAATGCCATATTAAAACAGTTGGCGCCAATGGCAGTAACGCCTCCGTCACCAAAGAGGAGGGACTGGATGACCAGTGCAACGGTAATTGCCATAAGTGCCTGCCATGGACCAAGGACTATGGCAATCAATGCCCCTCCCACTGCATGCCCTGTCGAGCCGCCCGGGGCAGGGACATTGAACATCATAATAACGAACGAAAAAGCTGATGCGAGGGCGAGGAGGGGAGCCTGTTTGGATTTCAGCGTCTCCTTCACCTTCCTTGACGCCCAATACCAGATAGGAAGCATTACTCCATACAGCGTACCGTAAGTCTGGGGACCAAGATAACCGTCAGGTATATGCATAATTACCCTCCCTTTGGACAGATTTTTAATGCAAAGAAAATTATAAATTTTTGCCACAGACTTTCACTGACAAATAAACTGAAAGTGAAAGTGAGAAGCAATAGATTCCTTACACTTACACTTGTACTTCTGTTAAGTCTGTGTAAATCTGTGGCTAATTTGCAATGTTATGATTATATGTTTCGTGCTACCAATATATAATTTTTTTTAGGTCATCTCCCTTCCTGTAGTTGTTACCGAAAGTTTTCCGTGCTTCACCCCCTTTGTCCCAATTAATCTGTCGGCAATCTTCTTTATATCCCTTGCCTTTCCCCTGACCACAAGAACCTCAAGGCAGTTATGCTTATCAAGATGGACATGCATGGCAGATACGATTGATGTATAGAAGTGGTGCTGGAGGTCGGCGAGGGTATCGGGAAGCTCCCTTGTATGATGCGAATATACGAGGGTAATAGTGCCTACAGCCTCCTTTGTCCCCTCTTCCCATTCATCTTTTACAAGGCTGTCTCTAATAAGGTCGCGGATAGCCTCGCTTCTGTTTGCATACCCCTTTTCCGAGATAAGCCTGTCGAATCTTTTTAAAAGACCCTCATCCAGAGAAATTCCAAATCTTGTAATCGCCATAAGTAATAACTTCAGTCTAATTTCTTGAGTGTTATCTTTCTAAAAATCATAACACCAATAATTTTCTTGTCAAGCATTTTAATTCGTGATTAATTTTAGGATAAAGCAATTGAGGAAAGACCTGTCAGCTGCAAACTGTTAAAAATAAAAATACTTGAAGATTAATCAATGAATATCCTATAGTATCCCTAAAATGATATATAAAAGGCAAAGAAAATTTTTTAATGAGGCATATAAAACAGGTGAGCATGGATGGCCCACAGAAAGACCTACAAGGGCTGTTGTCAGATTTTTGAAAGAGATAAAAAAAGAAAAGCCTGAAGGAGAGGTTCTTGATATAGGCTGCGGCGAGGGCAGGCACACTATATTTTTTGCAGAAAATGGATATGATACCTATGGGTTTGATATGGAACTATTGGCAATAAAACGCGCAAAGAGATTTGTTAGGATAAAAGGGATTAAGAAAAATATCCATTTTTTTATTGGTAATATATTGAGTCTCCCTTTTTCCCATAATATTTTTGATATAGCTATAGATTATGGATGCCTCCATCATATAAAAAAGAGTGACTGGAAAATCTACATTGAGAATGTCAGTATGGTGTTAAAAGAAGGGTCATTTTTTGTTCTCTCAGTATTCAGCACAAAATTCAAGCACTATGAAAGGGAGAGGAGAAAGAGAAAATGGCTGGTTCATAACAACCACTATGACCATTTCTTTACTAAAAAGGATATCAGGCAGCTATTTAAAAAGGCTTTTAATGTCTTAAAGGTAGAGGAAGAAAAAAGTGGGCTTCACTCCTTCTATCACTGTCTGATGCAGGTCAAAAGGCTTTGATGCTACTACTATAGCTTCGTTTATTAATCCCTTCCATATCTATAAGAAATTGGGCAGATGGTTTAAAAACAGTATGTTATCTGCCAATTAATGATTTATATATACCTTCTGTCTCATGGGAAGGCTCTACGCCGAATGCAGAGGAGAGAATCGTCTTACATCGTTTGTAAACCCTCAATGCCTCGTTTTTGTTTCCCATCTTTTTATGGCACAGCATCAGTCTCCGGTAAAATTTTTCAACCATCTCATCCGCCTCAATACCTTTGTTATAAAGCTCAATCGCCTTTTCAAGCTCCCCTTTGTCTTCGTAATGCCTGCCCTTTCTATGCACCTTATAAACTTTTCTCTTAGATTTTCACGGTATTTTATAGCACAGGGATCATCTTTGTTATCTTTCAGAAAATCCCCTTTATACAGATTTACTGCCTTTTCTCGGGATTGTTCTCTGCAATAATAGAAAACGACAGCAAGCTGCCATCTTCATATCTTATAGAAGGGAGTGTTGACGAGTTTTATGAAAGGGGCGCAGAAGATAAGTGGGAGGCTGTTTTAAGCATCGGCATTACCCTGATGGCAGAGAGGAGCCGGACATCAGCAAGCGGGACATCTTTCAAAAGGCCTACCGTGTTGCAGAACCGTGCAGACAAAAAAATCCACCTGCTTTGATAGAGGCGATGAGCGCAACCATGCCAAAAATCTCATCCGATATAATCAAGGATATATATAATTCTATTAAGAATCGGAATTGACGGCACTTTTGAGAAATAACACCATCAAGTCTTCATCGTAGTATCTGCTGTCAGATTTGACCGAATTTTTCTCAGTTTCGAACACCTGAAATCCGAATTTAAGATAGAGGCTCTCGGCCCTTTCATTCGATGTCAGCGCCGTCAAATTTATCTGTTCTATTGTATCCAGGGCTTTTGCACGGTCAATGACCTGCCGAATCAATTTTCCGCCTATTCCCCTGCCGGCATATTCGGATGCCACATACATACGGAACAGCAGTCCTTTATAAGATAGTTTTACCCTATTGTCAGTTTCAAGCTTGAAGGAGGCAACTCTCATAAGTTCATCCTTTTCCGATAATGCCGCAAGTGTAAAGCTGTAAGGTGTTCCATTAGTTGGAAACGGGGCATTTGCTTCATCCCAAGGACTAATTCTGAAACAATCGTCGTGCCGCTCCAATCCGGCAGTAAAAAACCGTTTGTAACCGAAATCTTTCCGTGCCGTTATTTCTACAATTTCCATTTATAAGACCTCCTTATCCCCTACCCCTCCTGAATGTTGGCTTTAAAAATGATGAAGGCGGAAAGAATTTGGTGGAGGTGGCGGGAATCGAACCCGCGTCCGAAAATGCTCAACTGAAAGCATACTACATGCTTATCCTCTGATTTAAAGTCTCGCCACTCTCAACTCCCTGAGGCAGGATTCTTGAGCAGCCAGCCTGATTAATCTCGCCCCACACCCTCAGGCATGATGTGTAGCCAGCCTGTATTTATAACATCCTTTTTCCATCCTACAGACAAAGACAGAAAGGATGCCGGCTGTTAATTAAGCAGCCAGTGCATATTCATAAGTGTTTGCACTTATGAGTTTCCATCAGGATTTACGAG
>JACRGN010000313.1 GCA_016234205.1 Nitrospinota bacterium
CCTTCTCAATTTCTCTATATGCCAGTGAAAGAACCCTTATACCGTCAGCAGCCATCTTTTCATTCTCTTTAAGAATTCGTCCTTTCATATTGCTGTCTATTGAGCAGGTGTCCAGAACGCTATCTACAGAACCTTTCATAAAGGTCAGACAAATCTCCTGATTTTCGTGAGATGAATGGATGGTTGTCATTCTCTTTTTAAATGAGTCAAAGGGGATTTCATTTATTCTCGGATATTTCTTTTCCAGTTCATGCTTATGAATGCCAATCTCTGATGCAGCCTTAAGTAAGGCAATCTCTGTCGGGTCTCCAATCCCCCTATCATTATCAATTGAGGCATCATTACATAAAGTTATTGCCCTAAATAGAGTGTTGAGTGGTGAGTGGTGAGTTAATATGGGATTTGGGATTTCGGGGCACCCACGAAAGTGGGTCGTGAGATTTGAGATTTGAAGTATTTTGCCATCTACATATATATACTCCACTTTCATCTTATTCTGTGTGAGTGTCCCTGTCTTATCTGAGCAGATAGCTGTTACACAGCCGAGTGTCTCCACAGCAGGGAGTTTACGGATAAGTGCATTCACCTTTGACATCCTGTAGGCACCGAGGGCAAGGACAATGGTAATGACTGCTGGAAGACTCTCAGGTATAGCGGCTACTGCCAGGCTTATAGCAGTAAGGGACATAAGCTGAAGTGATTCTCCTCTCCATACACCTGCAATGAATATTATTAAACAGAGTAACAGTGCAACAACTGCAAGCCTCTTCCCCATTACATCAAGTTTTATCTGAAGGGGGGTCTTAATTTTTTCTGTCTCCTGAAGGAGATACGCAATTCTGCCCAATTCTGTGGACATTCCTGTAGTTACTACAACCCCTACCCCTCTGCCATAAGTGATTACAGTTCCCTTAAATGCCATATTCCTGCGGTCTGCAAGAGATGTCTCCTCGCTTATAATATTTGTGGATTTTTCTACCGGTGTGGACTCTCCTGTAAGAGATGACTCATCTATCATGAGATTTGGACTCTCAATAAGTCTTATATCCGCCGGCACTATTTCTCCTGCAGTAAGAACTACTATATCTCCCGGCATAATCTCAGTGGCAGGTATCTGCTGGTGCTTACCATCTCTTATAATTGTTGAGGCAGGTATCTCAAGTTTTTTTAAGGCCGCCAGTGCCCTCTCTACCCTGTATTCCTGAAAAAAACCAATTACTGCATTCAATAAAACAATAGCAAGAATTACTATCGTATCTGTTAAATCCCCTATGAAGGCAGATATGACAGCAGCAACTATCAGTATTAAAATGAGGATATTTGTAAATTGCTCAAAAAATATAAGAAGCGGACTCTTCCCCGGTTTTTCTTCAAGTCTATTATACCCGTATTGAGATAACCTTTTTTGAGACTCATCTGCGGAAAGCCCGTTTCTATCTGTCTTGAGCTCTTTGTAAAGCTCATCCTCTGTCATCTGATACCAAGGTTTCATGCAATGATGGTATAGGATTTAATGAATTGATGCAAGGACAAAAACCTGCCTCAAAGACTCTAAGACTCAAAGAAAAATTTATTCTTTATTACTTTGTGCCTTTGGGTCTTGGTGGCTATATAATTTCCTATAAATAAAAAAATGGATAGGATTAGAGGCGTGAATATTTTGAAGACTTCTTTATTTGCCTTCAGCAGATTTGTTTAGTGATTCTATAAGCTTGTCAACATCTACATTATTTTTCTTTGCTGCAATCTCAAGGCTCTCATGTCCGCCGCAGCATGAATCAATATTATACTGATTAAATACCCCTACTGTCTTCGGATATTTTGCAATTACTTGATTTATACTCATTTCTTTTTTAATCTCTGACATCTTTATTCCTCCGCAAATTATCTGCACCATCCCTTCATTAAGAAGAGATTATGAGTTTTACTTTATTATTTTTTATGATAGTATTTAAAAACACAGTTGTCAAGAATAACAATGTCTGAAAAACTAATCGTAGATAAACCTACTATCACAAAAAGGCCTGTAACAGGTGTTAATGAGGTAGATAGCCATATTGAATCGTTATCAAAAAAATTATCTCTTGGCATGAGAAATGACTTTTATCAGATGATCAACAGCAATAAGCCAAAAACTATTTCTGAATTAAAAAATATTTTTAAATCCCTCATAGAGCATCATAAAAAACAGGTGCCCCGACTTTAATGCATAGATTAAACCTACCAAATAAGATTACAATAATACGAATATTTCTGATTCCCCTCTTTTTAGTATTTTTAATATCCTCAACGAAGATAAGCCCCCTTTTTGCCGCCTCCATATTTGGATTGGCTGCATTTACAGATTGGCTTGACGGTTATCTTGCAAGGACCACCAAGCAGGTTACAACCCTTGGCAAGTTATTAGACCCGATTGCAGATAAGATACTTGTTACAGCAGCACTTATACCTTTGGTTGAACTTGACAGAATATCTGCATGGATAGCTGTAGTAATAATAGGAAGGGAATTTGCCGTAAGCGGGCTCAGGACTGTAGCAATGTCTCAGGGGATTGTAATTGCTGCGAGCTGGTGGGGAAAATATAAAATGGTGTTTGAGATAATTGCAATAATGTTTTTAATCCTGAATTATAAAATTTTATTTGTAAATTTTTTGCTTTTGGGCACAATAGCAATTTGGGTTGCAATGGTCATGAGCCTTGTTTCAGGAATAGACTACTTTATAAAATTCTGGACTCAATTTAATATAAAGTTAAGTCAGTAAGACTATTCTTTAAAAGGAGAAAAACATGAAAAGACTGATTCATATTCTTGCAGCGGCTGTATTAATATTTTCAGATGAGAGCAGTGGGGCAGATGAAAAAGCAGGGTCAAAAAATCAGACATACGGCAGTGAGTTTGAAGATCTTAAGCATAGGGTTGAAGAACTTGAAAAAAGAATAAAAGATGGGGAAGCGGTTGATGAACTCGGACATAAACTCCATCCTATCCACAGTATTTATGGCTTAAAGATAAGCGGCGGGCTTACAATGACAGCACAGGGGACAGACTATAAAAACAATAAGGGTGCCGGAGCAATATCAGCTGATATTGTAATAGAATCTCCTCTTGGAAAAGATGGAAGGGTAATCTCCGTTCTGGATTTCCAGAGAGGTGCAGGACTTCAAAACCTGCCCTCGTTCTTGACCTCGCCCAATGGAAATGCAACCGGGCCAAATAATGATATAGAATCATTTGATAATGACCAGCTTCATGTAGCACAATTCTATTATGAGCACAATATAGTTTCAAGTCTTGTGGTATCGGTAGGGCAATTAGACCCTACAGTTTTTTTTGATATCAACCTATATGCAAATAACGAAAGGGTGCATTTCCTTGCAAATCAATTTGCAAACAACCCCACGATAGAATTCGGGGCTTCTGAAAATTTCTATGGACCAGGCATAAGGCTGACTTACTCACCTGCTGAACTGCTGGACATAACTGTTGCCACCTTTGAAGGTGACGGTAATTATGCAGATATCTTTGAAAATCCGTTTCTCATGGCAGAGGCTGATTTTAAAATAAAACCCTTTGATAAAGACGGAATCTACAGGGTCTATTACTGGAGCAGAAAGGCACGTCCTAATTTAACCAATGTTGCAAATCCGAATGATGCAACCTTAATAAACAAAGAAAATAGTGGTGCAGGTCTAAGTATTGAACAGCTAATCACAGATACAGTCGGTATATGGCTAAGGGGAGGTATCCATAACGAAAAGGTGGCACAGTTTGACAGACATTTCAGCGGTGGATTAAATATTAGAGGAGAGATGATTAACAGGCCTAATGATGTAATTGGGCTTGGTTATGGCATGACTTCAATGGGGAAAGACTATAAAGATTATAAAACGAGTTCCTCTACAGGCTTTTCTTCAGACACAGAGCAATATATGGAACTTTATTATAATATCTCAATCGGTGAAGCCGCACAGTTCAAAGGGTTTCATATTTCACCTGATGTCCAGTATGTAATCAACCCCGGCGGTGATGCCAATGCCAGCAAATTATTCATATACGGCATAAGACTGCAGGCATTTTTTTAATTTAATTTGACAGGAAAGACAGTTTAAATTATAATTCAAAGTCTGTTAAGCGGGAGTAACTCAGTGGTAGAGTGTCACCTTGCCAAGGTGAAAGTCGCGGGTTCAAATCCCGTCTCCCGCTCCATTTTTTTTATTTATGAAGGAGTCTTTAAGATATTTACAAAATGCAAAGGAATTATTAAGTAAAGCTCCTATAGAGGATAGTTTCTATGCAGATGTTAAGCCTGTTCAGGAAGCTTGCGGAACTGCATATCTTGCAGTTTTAAAAGCTATTGATGAATATCTAATAAGCAAAGGAGTAGATAAAAGGGATTTACCTCAGTCAGTTGATGGATATAGAGATATGTTGCGTAAATATCTAATAGTCCATAATGGAAAACTACTAAAGGAATTTGAAATGCTCTATAAAGGCTTGCACATTGCTGGATATTACCGCGGATTACTGGAAGATGTGGATGCAGTTAAAGTCTATTTTAGGGACGCAAAGAAATTTATAGAAAAAGTCTCACCATAAAAAAATTACCTTATTATTACTTTCAAAAGATGAGTCTTTTTTTGGCGCCGTAGCCAAGTGGTAAGGCAGAGGTCTGCAAAACCTTTATTCCCCGGTTCAAATCCGGGCGGCGCCTCCACACTTAACTAACAACTTACCACTTATAACTGACAACAAATAATTGTGGTTAGTTATAAGTTGTCGGTGAGTTTATAGTTCCATTTTTTTAAGTGCCTTAGTTCCCAGAATCATAGGTATAAAGGTTGCTGCAAGGGACAGGAGAAATATAAGGACATAGCAGATGTATATCTCTATTCCTCCGATATTATAGAAGAGAAATACCTTATAGAAATGGACATATACAGGCCTTGATTCCAACACTACAATCACCCCTATAAATATGAAACTCATTATCATGTAAAGGATTCCGCCGGTGCTCATAGCAACCTCTGCTATATTTTCATATTTAAAGACAGGATATATTGTCCCCATGCCTATGCCCATACCCACAAGCCCTGCGGTTATAAGGAATATGGAAATTACTGATATTGTCATTATGTAACTGTCAGCATCTAAAAATAGATTTGAAATCACTACAAGCATTTCAGCTAATATGACAAGGGGGATAAAATACATCCAGAATTTCTCCCACAGAAATTTTTTAAATTCTATTGGTGATGAATAGATAGCCCAGAAATATTTTCCCTCAAGACTCACAGCAGTAAAGACGAATCTGACAGCAATCGCAGAAAGGACAACCCCTGCAAGCCCATGATTTAGGACAGAGGTAAGGTTTTTCAGGAATAAACTATCCAAAGGCAAATTTCTTATATTGAACACATAGACAATTACAAGTGCACCAAGCATGAACAACTGCGACCACTGGGCAGTATCCCTGAAAAATAGTTTTATGTCCTTCATAAAGAGGCTCTTCTGTATTGGAAATAATATCTTTAAGAATCTCTCCATAGCAATATAGAAAACAGGCTCTCTACTTCTTTTTGAGGTTTTAAATGATTCATGTGCAGATGCCCAGCCTGTATGGTATATCCTCTTTGCAGATAAGACTGCCAAAACAAAAAATATGAAGGCTATTAAAAATAGATAGAAAATATAGATTATTGAAGAGTCTATCATCCCGTTGGCACCATTTATAATTGCCTTCGCAGCCCATGTGCTTGGAAGGAGAGGATAATCTGGGACTTTAAGACCCTCAACAAATTGGACTATCACATCATCAGGCACATCCTTTCCAAGAAGCACCTCTGGTTTTAAGAATCTGAAAAACATTACAAGTCCAGCACCGAAAATTAGCCCTAAAAATGTCATCACCTGATATGTCTTTTTTGCAGGAAAGAATCTCATGAGAAGCATTGTAATTAAAACACCAATACCTGCAGGTATTACAACAAATGGTAATATTACAGGGATTAGGAGTAGATAATAAGAGGGGCTGGCGTTATACACAACTCCATATGCAGTAAATATTGGAAGCCCGAATATCAGAATCATCCATGAACTGTTTATTGCAGTCTGTAAGAATTTTGATATAAAGACTGTTGATATTTTAAATGGAAAAGACATTAGCAATTCCAAATCGGAAGATAGATAGATAGTAGATATGGATGTGATTACATTGGAAAATAAGAGCATGGAGAGGAATGTAAGAAATATTATGCTTAACAGCTGAGTTATAAGGAGTTCTCCAACATCAAGCGGCAGTCTGTAGAGATAAGTTATTATCCGATAGAAAAAGATGTAATCGCCAATAACGAACAAAATGGCTAATGTAAATAGTATGGAAAACATGAAAATCTTGTCTCTGAAACCACATACAACACTATTGCGAATTATTGTGCTACGGAGTTTAAGGATTTGGGTAAGCTGGGACATTTAAAATAATTGAATATTGAATATTAACGCTCTCTTAATTTTTTCGTCATAATCTCTACAATTGTTTCAATATCTATCTCCTCCTGCCGGCTCCCTGACATATCTCTCAATATGACCTTGTCTTTATCTAATTCATTATCTCCAATTATAATTGTATATCTAACCCCAAACTTATTTGCCTTTCTCAACTGGCTCTTTAAACTGCTACCTTCGTAATCCCTTTCAACCCTGATTTCATTCTGCCTTAAATTATTTATCAGTTCAAATACTTTTTGATTAGCCCTTTCTCCAAGTGCTACAATGAAGACTGATGGCTGAAGGCTGAAGGCTAAAGGTTGAATAAGTTGTGCAGTTCTATCCATACCTATGGCAAATCCAAATGCAGGTGTGGGCGGACCACCAAATTCTTCCACTAATTTATCGTATCTGCCTCCTCCTGCAATTGCATTCTGCGACCCGAGACCTTTTGATATAATTTCAAATGCAGTCTTAGTATAATAATCAAGACCCCTAACTAACTTTGGATTTTTAACATATGGAATATTCAATTTATCAAGAAAGTTTATTGTAGAATTGAAATGACTCTTACAATTATCACATCTGTAGCCTTCAATTGTAGGTGCCTCTTTTGTCGCATCGTGACAACTAACACTCTTGCAATCAAAAATCCTTAATGGATTCCTCTCGAACCTCTTCTGACAGTCCTCACAGAGGAGATTTATTTTATTTTTTAAAAATTCTAAGAGTGCCTCCCTGAATTTTGGCCTGCATTCATCACACCCAAGACTGTTTATCTGAAGCTCTAATTCTTTAAGACCGAGTTTTTCAAAATACTTCAGGAGCATACCGATAACTTCAGCATCAATTTCAGGATTTTCTGTCCCGAAAACCTCTACACCAATCTGGTAAAACTGTCTGTATCTGCCTGCCTGCGGTCTTTCACATCTGAACATAGGTCCCATATAGTAAAGCTTTACCACTGATGGAGGATTATAGAGATTATGCTCCACATAAGCCCTTACAACAGATGCAGTCCCTTCAGGCCTCAATGTCAGGCTGTCACCGCTCCTGTCAGGAAAGGTATACATCTCTTTTTCTACTATATCTGTGGTCTCACCAATGCTTCTTGTAAAGACAGCAGTCATTTCAAAAATAGGTATCCTTATCTCTGAAAAACCATAGAGTTCAAAGACCTCTCTCGCTGTCTTTTCCATGAACTGCCACTTTTCTATTTCACCCGGGAGTATATCCTTTACCCCTTTTATTGCCTGATATTTAGTTGTCATAAGAACAAAACAAAAATATTAAGGAGAAAAGGGGAAATTGGGGGAAAGGGGGAATATAAGTTTTTTAAAAAATAATTTTAAAGATTTTTTCTCCATTTCTCCTTATCTCACCCTTTTTCCTTATGTTTTTTATAATTTCTTATACATGAACAAATATTACCCTATCGTTAATTCTGTCTCAAGGGGTATGGGATTTGTGAGGCAGTAAACGGCTGGACACCTCTCCCTTGATAAGTCTTCAAGTTTTTTTATTTTTTCTGCCGGGGCATCGCTTTCAACATGGAGCGTAAACTTTACCTTCTCTGCAATGGGGTTATTGGATAAGCCGAGGACTTTTGAAAAATCAACGGAGCTTTCCGCAGTAATCTTTAGTTTCTTTAATTTTATCCCCTCCACTGCTGCCATAGTGGCAAATGTCGCGGCATAGCATGATGCTGAACCGTAAAGGCAGTATATCATCGGACCCGGCTGAGTCCCTCCGCCTCCGAGAAAAGAAGGCTGGTCAACCAATAGTGTTGTTTTCCCATTTTCAAACTGGACTGTTGCCTTGAACTGGCTCCCCTCCCCAAGATTCCACTCCCCTTCAATCTTATTTACCTTCTTTGCCTTTGAAATGTCCTTCTTTAATTCTGCTACAGTATTTTGAAGCTTATCCACATTTACATTATTTATCTTCATAAATTCCTCCTCCTTTTTAATATTTAACCACTGAGACACAGAGAAAAATAATAAGGAGAAATAGAGAAAGAAAGAGAAAGGGAGAATCAAGTATTTAACCACAGACTTTCACTGACTAAAATATTACTTTTTTATAATGTCTGTGTTTGTCTTGTGGCTATAAGTTTATTTATCTCCATCTCTCCATCTTTTCCATTTCCCCTTTATCTTTTTTGTCTTTCTCTGTGAACTGTGGCAATAAATAGAGTTTACCCTATCAGGATTATACCAGTCAATTTTAATTTATTTTTTGACATTCTTATGAATTATATATACAATTTTTATTGCCCATAGTTAATGTGAGTTAATCCTATGACCAAAAAAAAGATTATTGGTGTTATTGGGGCAGGCTCATGTGATGATAGGATATATCGTATTGCAGAGGAGATGGGGAGTAGGATTGCAGAATCAGGTGCACTCCTTATCTGTGGAGGGCTGGGCGGTGTGATGGAGGCGGCGGCAAAAGGGGTAAAAGAGGCAGGCGGTCTTACAATCGGGATACTCCCTGGTTTTAATAAAGACGATGCCAACCCCTATATAGATATTCCAATAGTAACTGGATTAAGCCATGCAAGAAATGTCCTTGTTGTAAGAAGTTCGGATATAGTCATCGCTATTGCAGGAGGTTACGGAACACTTTCTGAAATTGCATTAGCCCTCAAGATGGGTAAAACTGTAATAGGGATAGAGACATGGAAGGGAGTTGATGATATTATAAAGGTAAAGAGTCCCAATGAGGCAATGGAGAAGATTAAAGAGTTTACCCCCACACCTATTCCTGCGGGAGTTGAACCGTTATGTATAGACATCAATAACCGTTGGGAATAGGTGTGGGGGTGAGCAAAAAAAGTATTTTTTTACATATCTTAATCCTGTCTATCTTCTTTATTCAAGATTGTGCTTTGATTTCACATCCAAAGAAGGTCTCAAGAAAAAGGGTATCAAAGCCGGAAATAAAAAGAGAAGCACCAAAGGCTGAGAAGGGATACTTCATCTGGCCTGTAAAAGGAACATTAACATCAGGATTTGGGTTAAGGAGTAAAAGCAAACATGATGGAATAGATATAGGTGCTCCTAAAGGGACAAAGATAGTTGCCTCTGCAGATGGAAAGGTTATATTCAACGGGTGGGGACCAACAGGATATGGCAGGATTGTTATTATTAAGCACTCTAAAAAATATGTTACTGTCTATGCCCATAATTCCAAAAATTTTACTAAGGAGGGGCAATCTATTAAAAAAGGTGAAAATATTGCATTGGTAGGCAATACAGGTAGGGCAACAGGTCCGCATCTTCATTTTGAATTAAGGGTAAACAGGATTCCGGTTGACCCTCTGCCCTATTTGCCATGATAAACAGTGACAGTGACAGTTGTTAGTGTCAGTGAAAAATACCGAAGCTGACACTGATCACTGACACTGACACTAAATAATGGAGGTATAAATGGAAAAAGAAATCATTGCAAATTTAAAGAGTAGAATCAGGGATATTCCTGATTTCCCAAAGAAGGGAATACTTTTCAAAGACATCACTACTCTTTTAAGTGATGCAAAGGCATTCAGGCAGGCTATAGATATATTAAGCCACCGATATATTGGAAAACATATTGACCTTGTAGTAGGGGTTGAGGCGAGAGGATTTGTTATTGGTGCGGCACTCGCCTATGCCTTAAATGCAGGTGTAATCTTAATAAGAAAACCTGGCAAACTTCCATATATAACCAATAAAACGGCATACGAGCTTGAGTATGGAACCAATCAGATAGAGATACATAAGGACGCAATAAAACCCGGGCAGCGAGTTATAATTGCAGATGACCTCCTTGCAACAGGAGGCACTGTAAATGCGGCAACAAGGCTTGTCAGAGAATTAAAGGGTGAGATAGTTGAACTTGCCTTTCTTGTTGAACTTTCATTTTTAAAAGGGAGGGAAAAGCTTAAAGATTACGGAGTGTATTCATTGGTGCAGTTTTAAAATAAAAAAATTAAGGAGAAAGGAGAAGATGGAGAGATGGAGAAGAAAAATTAATTTTATTAGGAATGCAGGAATCTATGAAATTTTCAATAAATTCATGGCTTCATGGTTTCCTTATATGTAGTTATTTTTCTCCCCTATTCTCCATTTCCCCTTTTCTCCTTGAGGTAGTCTATGGAAAAAGAGAGAAGAGAAAAACCTGAATTTCATACACCTGTATATGAGATGGCTCTGAAGCAGTTTGATATTGCTTCTGAAAAATTAGGGCTGGACCCAAATGTAGCTTCAAGATTAAGGTCGCCTAAAAGGGCTCTAATTGTAAGTGTCCCAATCAAAATGGACGATGGCAATGTAAAGGTATTTGAGGGATACAGGGTTCAGCACAGCATGGTGCTTGGGCCTGCTAAAGGGGGGACAAGATACCATGAAGATGTAAACCTCGGCGAGGTCAGTGCCCTTGCAATGTGGATGTCATGGAAAAGTGCCGTCATAGGACTGCCACTCGGGGGTGCAAAGGGGGGGATAAGGTGTAATCCGAAAGAG
>JACRGN010000314.1 GCA_016234205.1 Nitrospinota bacterium
ATTGCGAACCGAAGGTGAAGCAATCTCAACATTTAAATTCCTGTACTATAAATTAAAGAAATCTCCGTGACTCTGTGGCAAGTTTTTATAATTTCCTATTTACTGCTGCCCTTTATTTTTCCTCTTATCTTTCCTGATGTGGTCTGGAGGTGGGGTAGGTTTACCATCCCCCTTCATAGGCTGGCCAGGTATAGCAGGTTTTCCACTCCCCTTTATCATCGCATTCCTGCTGTGACATTCTTTACAATCAGGTTTTATCTCTGTCCCCAATGCAGGTTTTTTTATCTCAGAATAGACCTGTCCCGTTATGCTGTAAAACGGGATTAGCGGGATATGGAGAATTAAAAACAGGATACAGAAACATAATATTAAAATCATCCGTTTCATTTTAAATACCTCCCTTAAAAATGGAAGTTGAGAAGATGGGAAGATGAGAAAAACCTCTTAACTTCTCAACTTCTATCCTATACTGACACTGACACTGTTCACTGGCACTTTTTCTTCCTTCCATTAGTAACAGCTGTCTGCAATATTAGGGGGTGAATACCATAATTCCATATCGAAGCCATGACAGTTAAAGTCACACCCCTTCCTCCATATGCCAGTCGTTTTAACGCACCCCCAGAATGGTCTGCTATAGGTCCACCATGAGCTGGCTCCAACAATTGGAGAAAAATTAATAAGACGAGTTCCGCCATCCAGAGGTCTCTTCCAGTTCGGATCATTGCTGTCGTTATACATAGTATTGGCAGCCTCTATATTGGAATGAACATTATAATGACAGTTTGCACAGGTTGTAGAAGTTCCAGTAGTTGCAAAAACAGGTTTTTTGGCTATATGGGTTGCATGGAGATTTATATCATATAATGTGCTATAGAAGTTTGTCTTGGGCCCATCTGTCCAGCTACCACACTCAAAATAAGGGTCACCACACTGTTTTGTAAATGCCTCTTCATTATGGCAGAGAAAACAGAGGGCAAAATTATCACGATTGTAAGAAGTAAATGGCTCAGTTGCCCCCCCTAATGTCGTATTGTAATTGGCCCTTAAAATCCGATATGTCTGGTAACCGCCTACAGAAGGTGGTTGTGAGCCATGAGGACCTATAGGGCTTACTCCGGCATATCCCGATGGAAGGTCTGTAGCCCTTAAGTTGGATTCTGTTACAGGTCCCTGTATGCTTCCTGTTGCCTCGGAATTATGGCAATCGGTGCACATAATAGTCTTGTCAGGAGATAGACCAGCCAGTAATTGCCTCTGTATAGCAGCCGATGTATTCCTACCAGTAGAGGCTACTGGATGATAGGCAGTATTCTGACTTGGGCTGGGCCTGCAATCAGATGCCGGGTATGATCCGCAATCTGATTGAGAGCTTGTGCTTGAAGGGTTAAATTCAAGCCTTTTATTGCTCCCATTAGTATTACCTGAGGCAGGATTTCCAGTACTGGTTCGCAGTGGATGATTTGAATGATTTGGATTAAGCCCGGGACCGGGATGGGTTTTCGCAGGAATAAAATTAGCATATCCATCGCCATGGCATTTAAAACATATTTGATAGACATAAGGCTGTGAATCACCTGCTGCTGGATCCTTTGGAACACCACTTATATCTACATATCTTAATCCTTCAACCCTGCTGCTTGATTTAATGACATGAGGGTTATGACAATCATAGCATTCCACATGCTTTGAAGTTATAGGAAAAGTTTCATTGACAACATGTCGCCCTGACAGATTTGTATCATCCACAGGGTGGCCGCTTCCCCCAAGACTTCTTTTATCAATTTCACTCTGAATGTTGTTAATTGCAGGCCCGCTTGCATCATGACAGGTTTCACATAGCTTCTCTTCCCATGCATTAAGCTGACGGGGAATAAGATAATCCGCAGTAACAGAAGGGTTGCTCGTTGTAAGCTGGTTTGACTCAGGGACTGCATCTGTATCATAGGCATTCCCTTCACTACCGCGAATACCATGAGGAGTATGACAGTTCAGACATATACCTTTTTGAGGGACACCATTGAGTGTAGATGGGCGGGCTTTTCTTGGATGAACCGTTGCACCGCTAATACCAGGCCACAGCATATTTGCATTTAGTAAGGGGTCACCATGTGTTGATGACAGATAGACACTCCTCCCCTGATAAAATCCATATGCCCCCCATCCTAATGGTTTGCCTGTAAACTGAAAAGTCTCATGGCATGTCCAGCATAGATTTGCGTTATCATCGGCAAATAGAAGATATGGGTCTGGACCCTGAGCTTCTTCCTGCGTCATAAAGGAGGGGTGATTGTTAAAATTGGGATAGGGTTCGTCTCCACCAAAGCTTGCATGTGGTTCATGACAGTGTGTGCATTCACCTTTCTGATATGTGCCTGCACCAGATGCAGGGGGCCAGTTCCCTGTTGTAGAGCGATCCACTCCATTCCCTGCAACACCTCCATGTTTCGTATATGGAAATGCTCCACCTGTTGCGTATACAATCGGCGTATAGATAAGGATTAAAAGGAAAAAATCAACTGCCACTAAAAAAATAAGTAACATCAGTTTTATTTTGAGCAGGAAGTTATAAGCCACAGAGACACTGAGGCACTGAGGGAAAAACCGGATTAAACCGTTTAAACTGTCTAAACCGCTTTTAAAATCTCTGTGTCTCCGTGTCCTCTGTGCTTCTGTGGTTAAATTCAGGTTTTTATTCTGATATTTTCTAAACATGGCTAAACCTGTATTTAGGGTCTGTTCGGGGAACAGACCCTACTGTAGGGTTCGTTCTCTGAACGAACCGCTCAACATTGAATATCTAACTTAGTATAAACAAATCTATCTCCCAATAATGAGATTGCATTTTCTATGCCATAAATTATTAAAATCCCATCCTAATATATGCATAGAAAATTATAAACTCTAAATACCTCTAACTGTTTGATATATCAACTCCTACCCTGCAACCCCATTTTAAAATTTCATCTTAACAAATGGGGAATTAGTGGGTTTTGGATGGGATGGGTATTTTCGCACAGAATCTATACAAAGCATCAGAGTGTCAGAGTTTTTTACTTTGATACTTTGACTCTGTGACTCTTTAACACTGCCGTGTCAATCCTCCTGAATCACCCTCAATACCTCATCCACAGTTGTAATGCCCTCCATAACCATTCTCAGACTATCCTCCTTAAGGGTTTTCATCCCCCTATTTATAGCAGCAGACCTTATCGTGTTTGCACCAGGGCTTTTGAGTATAAGCGCCCTTATATTATCATCTATTACCAATATTTCAAATGCCGCTATTCGTCCCCAATAACCTGTTGATACGCATTCATTACAACCTTCACCCTTATATATTTTTATATTATTAACACTCCCTGCAATACCTTTGAGTTCATTCATCTCAAATTCATTCGGCGTAACAGCCTTCTTGCACTTCATGCAGATTCTCCTGAATAATCTCTGTGCCACCACTCCAATAAGGGTAGAGGCAATAAGGTAGTCTGTCAGTCCCATTTCAATAAGACGGGTTATAGCGCCTGCCGCATCATTGGTGTGCAGTGTGCTGAAGACAAGATGTCCTGTCAATGCAGCATGTATAGCTATCTCAGCGGTCTCCCTGTCTCTTATCTCGCCAACAAGAATGATATCCGGATCCTGTCGGACAATATTCCTTAGCCCATTAGCAAAGGTCAGTCCTATCTGTGGTTTTACCTGTATCTGATTGATACCCTCAAGCTGATATTCTACAGGGTCTTCTATAGTAATAATCTTCCTATCCGTGGTATTCAATTTTTCAAGTGCGGCATATAGTGTTGTAGTTTTACCGCTTCCTGTGGGTCCGGTAACGAGGATCATACCATGTGGCTTTGTTATCATATGCTCAAATTTCTCTTTATTTTCTGCGGCTAAACCAAGCTCTCCAGGTTCTAATACAAGTCCGCCCCTATCCAATATCCTTATCACCACCCCCTCTCCATGAACAGTAGGAACGGTGGCAACCCTCAAGTCTATATCCTTACCGCTTAATCTGGCATTGATCTTTCCATCCTGGGGGAGACGTCTCTCGGCGATGTTAAGATTAGCAAGTATCTTAACCCTGGATACAACCGCTGACTGAAGCGCCTTGGGAAGAACCTCTCTCTCATGTAGGATGTCATCTATTCTATACCTTACCTTCAGTGTTTTTTCAAAGGGTTCAATGTGTATATCACTGGACCTGCACCCTATGGCACTGCTTATAATATGGTTAACCAGTCTCACAACAGGAGCCTCAGAGGCCATATCCCTTAAATGGTCAATATCCTCATCATTTATCCTCCCCTCAAGATCATGAGCTGCTATATCTCCAATAATCTCGTCCACACTGGACTGCCCTACCTTATAGTGCTGTTCTATTGCCCTTAAGATATCCTCATCACTTGCCTTGAGCGCCTTTACCTCAAAGCCGGTTGCAATCCTTATCGCATTAAGGGCATCCTGATCCTCTTTGTTAGAAACAGCGACATATAATACATTGTCCCGCACATAGAGGAGGTAGATTAGTTTATTCTTCAAAAACCTCATGGAGATCTTTTCAGTTATGAAAGGTGTTTCAGGAAAGTCTGTATATTCAATCTCACAGGAATCTTTTTTCGGCTGCGATAATTCTATCTCTTTCCCATCCTCTGCCCGTCGTCCATACAATATTTGCATACCTTTTATAGAGTGTCAGAGTATCTAAGGGTCAAAGTGTCAAAGCAAAAAAAACTCTGATACTCTGACACTATGACACTCTGATACTTTGACACTATTGCTCTTTTATGCGCCCTTTAATTTTATCCTGAAGTCCCTTGAGCTTCTCACCGAATTCAGCGGTGATGTCACGCGCCTCCTGAGAGGTCCTAATCACCCTCGGTGTAATGAGAAGAATCAGCTCATTCTTCTTTTTAGTCTTTGACTTATATCTAAAGAGGTGTTTTATAAGAAATATGTCGCCAAGTAGAGGGACCTTAGTTATAGTATCTTCTTCTTGTTCGTTTATAAGCCCGCCTATAAGTATAGATTGTCCATCCTGCACCACCATACTGTTATTTGCCTTACGCTGAAATATCCTGATATCGGTTGAACCGGCAAGTGCAGCCGCTGCAGCATTGCTGAGCTCCAAAGAGAGGTCAAGTGTTACCAATCCTGTAGTATTGATATGAGGGGTTACCTTAAGTAAGACACCAGTATTCCTCCTCTGAATAGCTATAGATTCTCTAACATCAGTAATAGTTCTACTTGTTATGATTGGGACTTCATCACCTATACTGATGCTTGCCTCTTTGCCATCTCTGGAAAGGATATGTGGGGAGGCAAGGATGTTAAGTCTGTTTTCACTTGCCAGTGCATTAAAGGTAGCACTGAAATCGTCCTTTATTACCGATGCGGTAAGTCCACCTGATGCCATGGTACCAGCCTTGGAGAGACCGAGTGATGTCCCAACAACAGTGCCGTATACCCCTTCAGCTAATTTTCCACTCCTCAGGGCATAATCTATCCCGAACCTTGTATCGTCACCAAGTGATACCTCTGCAATAAACACCTCTATTATTACCTGACGGGGGACAATATCAAGGTCATCAAGCATTTCCTTTATCATCTTATAATCCTTTGGAGCTGCCTTGATTATTATTGTGTTGGTAATAGAATAGGGTATGAATTCCACCCCGATATCGCCAATCCCTGAAGTTACAGGTTGCCTTTCTATTGCAGCACCCTTATCCTTTTGTTCACCTCCTGGTTCCTTTTTTGCCTCAGCTTTCTTTTTAAGCTCATCTGCCCTCCTTGATACCATTCCCTTCCTTCCAAATATCTCATTTAAAATATCGGTAAGGTCAGTTGCAATGCCATTCCTGACCTGATAGATATATGTTGTTATCTCCTCCGTACCTTCCTTTTTATCCAACACCTCAATCCACCTCGAAACCTCTTCCATAACATTGGGTATTGATGTAATGATTAAAAGGGAGTTCAGCCTCGTGATGGAGATAAAATTTATTCCTACCGAGATAGCAGATTTGGTGGATATGTTCAGTGATGAAAAGAGCTTCTCCATCTCCTTTGTTATATCCTCAACATTAGCCTCCTTCATGGGAAAGAGTTTCATCTCTACACCGCTAAAGATACTTACATCCATGATTTTTACGATTTCTAACACCTTCTTCACATTACTCGCAAAGTCAATAAGTAAAATGGTGTTCCCCCTGTCGTAGGGAGTGAGAACCGCACCCTGTGTTGTAAATGGCCTTATGATGTTAATAAATTCCTTTGCCTGAACATACTTAAGTTCAATTACCTGAAATATTATCTCATCCCCGGGAGGCGGTATCTCCTGATCTGCCCTTGGTATAAGAAGCATTGTCTTTGCCTCCGTAGCCGGAATTATATGATATATATCACCCTCTTTGATTATTGCCGCTCCTGAGACCTTAAGTATCGTGGTAAAGATTTCAAAGAGGTTATCACGGGATATTTCTCCTGTGGTATGGATATTTACAGTCCCTCTCACCCTCGGATCTATTATGTAATTCATTCCGAGATAATCGCCGACAAGAGTAATAATTTCATAAATATCAGCATTATCAAAATTAAGAACTATATTTTTAGTAGAACCTTTATCAAGCTTCTCCTCTATTTTGGATTGCAAGGGCGACTGTCCCCGAATGCTTTTATCGGAGATGCCTTCACTTTCTATATTCTTTTGAGGCGGACTGGCTTTTATCTGGGGTGGGACTTCCTGAGCATAAAGCCATGCAGGGGTGAATGCAAGAAGCAAGATGCAAGATGCAAGAAGCAAGAAGCAAAAGGCAAGAGGTTTTTTCTTGCTTCTAACTTCTATCTTCTGTCTTCTGTCTTCTGTCTTCTTATTTTTATGTGGTTGAATCATGTCTTTGTTTATCATCTTGCTTTTCTCCCTTTGTTTAAGGTGCTGGAGGTGGAGGCACTGGAGGCATTTCTGATGGCACTGCTTGTGCGGGAGCCCCCTCAGTCCTCACGGTTATTTGTGGTCGCAGAGGTTTATCAGAATCGTGCAGCTTTATAACCCTCTCACCCTCCTCACCTTTGACAATAATACTATCCTCCATTATAGCAATTACCTTTTGGTCTTCAATGGTATCACCTACACGGACCCTCCTTGTTGGACGCCCACCCTTGACCTGGGGTGCAGTATCTTTAATAACAGCAGCTTTATAATTTCCGATGATAACGAGCCCCTCCATAATAATCGGTTTTGGTTTCGGTTTTGATAGAGAAGATGATGGGGATTCAATCTTTATCTCCTCAGCC
>JACRGN010000315.1 GCA_016234205.1 Nitrospinota bacterium
TAAGCCCCATCTTTTCCCGTATCCGCCTTATATTATCCCCAACAATATTATCTCTCATGGGAATGAGAATATAACATGCAGTTATTTCAAACAAATACCATGAGTTATTTTTATATTGACATAATATAACTTATGGTTATAAATTACCTCTAAACTATAAATGAAGAAAGGAGGAAGGTATATGCGATTAAATTTTAGTGTAGTCTTTGTCATGCTTGTATTTGTGAGTATGACGATGACAGGATGTTTAACTCCCATTCCAATGGATACACGGGTCGGGCCGATATCTGTTAAGGAAAGGCTTTCTCTGAAGGTTGCCGTTTTCATTCCCACCCCTCCTGGCTACCGAATCTTTCGGAGCTTTTCGTCTAGTAGATCTCCGAACAATCAATTTCCTGCTGCCGGGCCTACGGAAGCTTCGCAAGATATGACAGCTAATTATACAGAGGCATTGTGGCCGTGGAGGAGGGAGCTTTCAAATGCCTCACAGGAGGCGTTTTCGCAAGTCTTTTCCCATGTCACAATCGTGAGTCAGTTGCCCGAGGCTGGTCAATTTGACGCGGTGATTCAGCCGATGCTCACCGAAATCCACGAAGATTACTATGGGGGTGCGATTATGTGGGGGGAGTTGACATTGGCTTGGACGCTTAATGTTGTTGATAAGAATGGGACAAAGATACTCAGCAAAAAAGGAGTTCTCCCGCCTCACAGAAAGGTTGAGGTGTCCATTAACGAACGTGATAAAGGGGAGGTTGCGTCTGAATCGCTGGCATTGGTTGTTAAGGAGTGGGCACAAAAGTTGGTTTCATCCAAGGAACTCCGTGACTACGCAACACAACTGAACAAATAATAGGTTCTTTCTAAACCATTTGGAGCGGTTGCATGCAGTTGCCCCGTAAAGGAGTACCACTATGAAGAATTTTCTATCCATCGGCGTCTTGCTCTTGACCTTTGCGGCGTGTGCTGCGACGACGCTGCCTGAGATCAAGCCGAACTCCTCGAATCCGATCAGAACAGTGGCAGTCCTGCCTTTTATTAACAGCACAAATGATGTTGACGGACCAGAGTTTGTGCGCGACTGGTTTGTGCAGCAGCTCCGGAAATTCTATTATGAAATCCAAGATGTCGATGACACTAATCAGATTCTAAAGGACCAAATGGGAATCACGTTGGGATCACAGTTAGACATGGTTGATCCCAAGAAGATTGGTGAAGTATTAGGCGTGGATGGTGTGTTCTATGGATTATTGGACGACTTCAGTGAGAGAATCACCGGAGTGTACAACGCCAAACGGGTGCGTATCCGAAGCAAGCTCGTGGATTGTAAGACAGGACAGACAGTGTGGAAGAATGGCATTGGGATTAAGCAGGGGAGCAGGTCCACTGGTTCCTCGTTCGGCGAGCAAGTGCCAATTCTCAACGACATATTTGCAGTGGGTGGGATTGTCTCCTCACTTGGGTCAAATATTTCGGATGAGGGTGACAAGGACCTGCCAAAGTTCTTGGGGGAGGACGTGTCTGCACCATGGATCGATTTGCCTACAGGGGGAAGAACTGTCGAAGCTAATGTTGTGCTTGGGGTGGCTGAACGAGTGTATGACAAGGCGTTGAATAGCCCCTTGAAAGTCCAAGCAGTTACAGCCATCTCTGTTCTTCTTAAGGGGTATTACTACAAGAGGGAGCCGTGGGGGGAGTCTTCTTACACTCCATACGGCACTATGCTAATAACTGGGCCCGGAAAGTGAGGCTGGGAAACCAAAGGACCAAAAGGGGACACCCATTAAAAGGCGCCGTGTCAAAAGTTCTGGAAAAAGGCAAAAATGATTTCACCTTGGAAATTTATCTTTACAATATTGTCAATCCTCTTGCTTCAAAATATGTTCCTCTTAAAATCCCGATTAGCCAAAACGACGAATTTCAACGACTGAATACGCAAGGACTTTTTTGGGCGGGCCAAAAGAACTCAAAAAAGCCCAAGCTTCTTTTGATAATCTGAAAAAAGACGGGCAGAGGAATTAATAAAACGGTTTGGGAGATAAAAAACTGAACCCTCATCTAAGGAAGGCATTTGAATCTGCCATATTGTTTGAAATGCTCGTCAAAGTTTCCAGTTGTCTAATTGTAATCCATGTATGCGGGAAAAGTGGTTTGTGTTATTTGTGAGATGGTCAAATATCCATATTGGTTAATATATCCAGAGGCATGGGCTCTTACTGCACTATTCCCTTTAAAAAGTTCTGAAAGTATATCTGTATCAAGGAGTGATGGTTTGTACATTTCAAACTCGTGAGAAATGATTTCTATTTATCGCTATCTCTTCTATATCTTCAATTTCTGCAAGAGAAAAGCCATTATATACTTCAGATGCGAGGGAAAGAATATCAGGGGTTTTTGGGATTTCATCTTCAATTATGAGATTAACCTTTTTATGTTCAGGAATATTGAGGAGAGTCTTAGGTTTTAAGACACCATTTTCATATATTGCTTCTACCGTCTTAGTCATAGAATTAGCCTCCTTTCAAAGGAAGGGTATCAAAATGAATTTGTAAAGTCAATTGTGGGCGACCTATTTGTATCTATCTCCCATAAGTAAGCCTGTCAATTAAATATTCAGGGAGCCCCTCCCTCCTCATCTTCTCCTGCGCTGATTTAATATCATACGGAACCCTCTTGAACTCTATAGTCATATTTTCACTATCATAAACAACAAATGAGGCATCTGGATTTCTGTCCCTCGGCTGCCCCACACTTCCATCATTAATAATATATTTTGAATTGCCATTGAGCTTTATAATCTTATCCTTTGGGGTATTTATTCTGCCAGAAGCATCACTCTCTATAATAAACGGATAATGGGAGTGGCCTATAAAACAGAGAGGGGTATTGAAATAGTCAAGATTCTCCATTGCATCAAGGGTATTTATAATGTAGTGCCACATCAGAGGCTCTTTTGGCGAAGAGTGGGCTAATGTAATATTATCTACAACCACAGTTACAGGCAATTTTTTGAGATATTCTTTATGTTCTGGTTTTAATATTTCTTTTGTCCAGAGGATAGCCTCTCTTGCATGGGGATTGAAATAGGTGATGTCTGTCATATCCACGGCGGCATAATCATGATTACCTGCCAATATTATATCGGCAGATGATTTAAGCATATCTATTGCCTCATTGGGATTGGCACCATAGCCTACAATATCACCGAGGAAAAGCCTTTGGTCTATGTTAAGTTTCTCAATTTCCTTCAGGACAGATTGAAAAGCCTCTATGTTGCTATGGACATCTGAAAATATGGCGTATCTCAAATCATCCTCTCGTAGGGCGGGGGTTTATCCCCCGCAATTAGCCGACCATAAAGGTTGGCGCTACAGATCAGAGTTTATCCTTCAAGGACTATCTGATGCCTTTCCTTAAAAGTTTCCACAGAGTGTCTCATCAGCCTGTTTAACATTAAGAATCTTCTCTTATCCTCTTCTGCTATCTTTACTGTCCAATCACTCTCTGATAATTGTATCTTGCTGAATCCCTTTAAGATGCCTTCAACCATATCTCCGGCTATCCTGTTATATTCTGAATCTGACACCCCTTTTATGCAGACAGAGATGCCAAAATCTTTGACCTTCATCCTCTGGACAATATCTATGATGCTTGAAAATATATAAAGGAGTTTCGGGGAATTGAGGTTGGCAGCCTTTCCAAACCCGACTAAGAGAATTTTTTCTGTCGGCAGTTTGTTAAGGCTTGACAGCAATACGGTCTCTTTAAAATTTCCAAAGACCTTTTTTTTCTTTATAAGATTTGATATCTGTCCATTCAAAAACCAGTCAATATAGCCTGCGTCACCTTTGAGGGGTATAACATCTTTGAAAAGGGATACAACAATCAGGTCGGTTTCGGTTTTTAAGAATTCATTCGGCAGGGTTTTAATCTTTAACATTTTTCTTTTTATCGCACTTTAATTCCCTTTTTATTCTATCAAGGATACCGTTTACGAAATGACCCGAATCTTCTGTGCCATATTTCTTTGCAATATCAATTGCCTCATTTATGGTTACATTTGATGGTATCTCATCTTCATATAATAGTTCATATACTGCACTTCTCATTATACTTTTATCTATTTTGTTTATCCTGTCCAGAGTCCAGTGTTCACTGAATCTTTCAATGGTTGAATCAATCTCTTTAATATGGTTATAGGTGCCTTCTGCCAATCTTGCAGTAAAGGATTGAATATCATCAGGGGTCGGATTGTACTTCCAAAAATCCTCAATCTGAGATTTAATATCGTCTTTCTGAATGTCCCACTGATACAGGATTTTCAGACACAACTCTCTTCCCCTTCTTCTCTTCTTCATTTGTCAAAAAACAAAAATTAGCAAGTCTAAGAGTCTATAAGTCTAAAAGTCTACAAGTTTAACTGATTAACTGTGAAACCAAACTCTTAGACTCTTAGTCTCTTAGCCTTTTAGACTTTAAGTTGTTTATATAGATTCACCATCTCAATGGCATTTATTGCCGCATCCCATCCCCTGTTGCCGGATTTTGTGCCGCACCTTTCAATACCCTGCTCAATATTTTCAACTGTAAGGACGCCATATATTACAGGGATTCCTGTCTCAAGTGAAATGGCTGCAATTCCCTTTGTAACCTCTGAAGATATGTGCTGATAATGGGGCGTATCCCCTCTTATTATTACACCAAGACATATCAATGCATCATATTTCTTTGATGATGCTAATATCCTGGCAGCGTATGGGATTTCAAATGAACCCGGAACCCTTACTATCTTGATATCTCCGTCTTTGGTGCCGTGTCTTGTAAGGGCATCCAGAGCCCCGTCTATAAGCTGTTTTGTTAAAAAATCATTGAACCTGCTTGCCACTATCCCAACCTTCAAACCGCTTCCATCCAATTTCCCCTGAATTGTCTCAGGCATATTGCCTCCCTTTTAAAAAAAACAGTTTAAACCGTTTAAACGGCTTTTACATATTTATTAAGTGTCCCAGTTTCTTTCTCTTTGTCTCAAGATACTTAACATTATCCTTTTTAGGGTGTATCTCTATTGGAACCCTATCTACTATGTGAAGCCCGTATCCGTCTAATCCTACAATCTTTCTCGGATTGTTTGTTATTAACCTTAAATTTTTTACTCCGAGATTTGCAAGGATTTGAGCGCCGATACCGTAGTCTCTTAAGTCAGGCTTAAAGCCAAGCTCTTCATTTGCCTGAACAGTATCTCTCCCCTGGTCTTGTAAGGCATAAGCCTTCAGCTTGTTTATAAGGCCAATACCCCTCCCCTCCTGGTAGAGATATAAGAGAATACCTGTCCCTTCCTTCTCAATCATCTCAAGTGCCTTATGCAGCTGCTCACCGCAGTCGCATCTGTGTGAGCCGAATACATCGCCTGTAAGACACTGTGAATGAACCCGGACGAGTATATTCTTATCAGGTGTGATTTCTCCTTTTACCAGGGCGAGGTGTATAAAATCATTCAGTGTATTTTCAAATGCAATCACCTTAAATTCACCATAGTCTGAAGGGAGTTTGGTCTCTGCAGCCCTTCTGACAAAAGACTCTCTTTTCATCCTGTATTCAATGAGGTCTTTTATGGTTACGACCTTTAATCCGAACTCCTTTGAGAATTCCATAAGCTGGGGGATCCTTGCCATAGTCCCGTCATCATTCATAATTTCACATATAACCCCTGCCGGGTATAATCCTGCAAGCCGCGCAATATCTACCGACCCTTCTGTCTGACCGCTTCTAACTAAGACGCCCCCCTCCTTTGACCTGAGAGGAAATACATGGCCAGGGCTTACAATATCGTCCTCCCTTGTCTTTGGTTTGATTGCTGTAAGGATGGTAGTTGCCCTGTCATGGGCTGATATGCCGGTAGTTACTCCATGCCTTGCCTCTATTGAGATTGTAAATGCTGTCCCGAATCTTGCCTCATTATTTTCAACCATCATTGGGAGATTTAGCTCAGCTACCCTTTCAGGCGTCAGGGAGAGGCATATAAGCCCCCTCCCATACTTTGTCATAAAGTTTATTGCCTCCGGTGTGGTCTTTTCGGCGGCAATCATCAGGTCACCCTCGTTCTCCCTATCCTCATCATCAACGAGGATGATCATCCTGCCTTTTTTAATATCTTCTATCGCCTCTTCAATTGTATTAAATTTTATATCCATGTTCTTTCAAAAAATCAGTGTTAAGTGTTGAGTGTTTAGTGTCAGTAGTTAGATTAACAAACCTCTCTATATATTTGCCAATTATATCACATTCTATATTTACCTTCTCTCCAATTGATTTTTCCTTTAAGTTAGTCATCTCAATTGTATGAGGTATCAGTGCAATAGTGATCGAGTCACTGTCTACATTTGCCACTGTAAGGCTTATGCCATCTATTGCTACAGAGCCTTTGTATACCATATATTTGATTGTATCTTCTGGTGCTTTTATGTTAAGGTAAGCCCCGTCAACTGCCTTATCAAATTTCGTTATCTTGCCTATTCCATCAACATGCCCTGTAACAAAATGTCCGCCCAGACGGCTCCCTACTTTTAAAGCCCTTTCAAGGTTTACTTTTCTTCCTGACTTAAACCCACCGATGGTAGTTTTTTTTACCGTTTCTTCTGAGACATCCACCTCAAATGTCTTGTTTGTATATTTTACAACTGAAAGGCATGTGCCATCTATAGCTATGCTTGAGCCCATGCTTATATCATCCATTATTATACTTGCGGTTATGACAAGCCTGAGATTATCCCCTTTATTAGAAATCTCCTTAACTACCCCAACTTCTTCAATTAGTCCTGTAAACATAAGAAGATTTTAGATTTATGATTTACGAATTACGATTTAAAATCCTAAATCCTAAATCGCAAATCGTAAATTATTTCAGGTATCCCTCAACAACAATATCATTTCCACACCTATCCAGAGTTACATCGCGAATATTCAGAGAATCACTTAATTTATCAACACACTTTCCACCAACAACAGGAACGCTGTCCTTACCTCCAATTATTTTTGGTGCAACAAAGAATATTACCTTATCAATTATGCCTGACTCCAGTGCGGCAGAATTAAGTTCTGAGCCGCCCTCTATCATTACACTCGTAATCTCCATTTTGCCCAGTTCTTTCATCAAATTTGGCAGATTAATCCTTTTATTGTCTTCCTCTATCTCTATAATATTAATCCCTTTTTCTCTCAGTATATCTGCCCTTTTTGCGTCTGCCTTCTTTGTTGCAGCAATTATGACTTTTGATTTTTGTGATTTGCTGGAGGCAGATGCAGATTTAACAATATTGGAATCCAGCGGAATCCTTAACTGGCTGTCAACAATTATACGAATAGGGTTTTTCACATTGCCTCTTTTTAAACTTACTGTGAGGTTTGGATTATCCTGTAAGACGGTCCCTATACCAACCATTACTGCATCTACTTCATCTCTTAAATTGTGGACACGCTCCCTTGAAGGTTCGGATGTTATCCATTTGGATTCTCTTTTACAGGTTGCAATCTTTCCGTCAAGGCTCATTGCAACCTTTAAGAGGACAAATGGTTTTTTTGATGTGATATATTTTATATAGACCTCGTTGAGCCTCTTGCATTCTTTCTCCAATAAGCCTGTAGATACCTGAATCCCTGCTCCATTCAGTTCATCTATGCCTTTACCTGAGACTATGGGGTTGGGGTCAACCATCCCGATAACAATTTTTTTTATTCCGCTCTTTATAATGGTTTTTGTGCATGGGGGTGTCCTTCCCTGATGACAGCACGGTTCAAGGGTTACATACATTATTCCGTCTTTTGCATTTTTACCTGCTGCATTAATTGCATTAACTTCAGCATGCGGTGTCCCTGCCTTTTTATGATAGCCTTCTCCGACAATCTTGCCCCCCTTTATAATTACAGCCCCTACCATTGGGTTGGGACTCGTTCTCCCCTTTGCCGTCAGGGCTAAATCAATAGCCCTTTTCATGTATTTTTCAATCATAGGAATTATAAAAATCTGCCACAGAGGCACGGAGACACAGAGTTAAAAAAACAAAAATATTTTCTCTGCGCCTCTGTGTCTCTGTGGCTAATCAGATTTTTTCTTAGACTGCCGTAATAGATACCCCATTATCCTCTGCCATCTTTATCACCTTATCAATGTCCACCACCATAGTTTTGTCTGCCTCTATTGCAAGGGCTGATGCCTTTCCGTTAATTATGTTTTCAATTGTCCTTATCCCTATTGTCGGGACATCAAATCTTGGGTCCTGTTTCGGTTTTGCCACCTTTACAATAACAGCCCCCTCTTTACAAAGACTGCATCCCCTTTTGATTGCTTCATCAGTCCCTTCAATTGCCTCTACTGACAGAACTGCCTTGTCTTTTACAACCACAGTCTGGCCAATATCAAGCCCTGCAATCTCTTTCGCAATTTTAAAACCATATTCTATATCACTGCCTTCTCTCTTGTCAGGTTTGTATTTTGTCAGATGCCCTTTTGAAGGGAATAATCTTTTTAAAAATGATATCTGGTCTAAAACCCTCATCCCCTCTTTTTCCAATTCGTCTATTATGGCAAGCATGATTGTGTCATCATTTCTGTTTCTTATTTTGCCCAAAATCTTTATTGCCTTTAAATCAAACCTCAGATTCTGAAACAGAAGCCTCTTCTCTACCTTTCCAGCCATTGCTACATCCTTAACCCCTTCGCTTTTTAGAGACTTGAGTATCTTCCCTGCCTCTCCCACGCCATATTGATATACAACTGTTGAAAACGGTTTCAGCGATTTTGCCGATTCTTCTGTAAAGGCTACTGAGATTACATCCAGCCCTTTTGAGTTTGCCTCACTGGCAAGTAAAACTGGAAGGTCGCCGCTGCCTGCAATCAGCCCTAATCTTTTAATATTGTTTGTCATTATTTTTAAGGGTCTGTTCGGGGAACAGACCCTACTGTAGGGTGCGTTCTCCGAACGCACTTATATCGTTGACAGGTTTAAAACTACGAGTGCCGTTACAACTATTTACTTCCAGAGTTCAATCTAATTTTGTAAGGTAATTATACACAATTTCAAACTTTATACATTGGCATATCAAGTTGTAACGGCACGAGCTATTAATTTATCTGTTTCTTAAATCTATCTAATACCTCAAGGGCAATCTGGAGGGAATATATCTCTTCATCTACAGGAACCATTCTTACCACACCATTGGTAGCACAATCAATGAGATGGTTTAACTCAAGTTTTAACGGATTATCTCTATGAACGAATATCCTCTCAGTAAATGACTCCTGTTTATAGCGGAGCTCCTGTCTTGTGAGAAAATGCTCGGAAGATGCCTGTCTGTGGATATGTATATCCTGATTTGAATAATCAAGGAATATATATTTATCCTTCTGTGTTATGGCGAGTGTCCTGATTTTGTGCTGGGTTACCCTGCTCGCAGTTATGTTTGCAATACATCCGTTTTCAAATTCCATCTGAACATTGCAGAGGTCGTCCTTATCAGAAAAAATGGAATTGCCGACTACATTTAACCGTTTTACCTTTGAGTTTACAAGACTGAGAATAATATCTATGTCATGTATCATGAGGTCCATCACAACGCCGTCATCCTGAATTCTTGAGTCATAAGGTCCAAGCCTCCTGCACTCTATAAAAAGCGTGCTGTCAACAACCTTTTTTAATTCGTGAACAGCACCGTTAAATCTCTCCACATGTCCGACATGGAGTGTTAACCCTTTTCTCTCTGCAATCTCAAATAGCTCCCTTGCCTCTTTAAGGCTTTTTGTCATAGGTTTTTCTACGAGGACATGAATGCCAGCCATAAGAAAGTCTTTTGTGGTTTTATAATGCTGAGATGTAGGGACGGCAATACTTACCACATCAACCTTGCCAAACAGTTCTTTATAATCCTTATAGAAGGTAGTATTATATTTTTCCGCAATCTCATTACCTTTTATCTCGTTAAGGTCTGATACGCCTACCAATTTGACATTTGGTATCTCAGAATATACCCCCACATGGTAACGTCCCATGTGTCCCACACCAACTACACCCGCCCTTACCTTTTTCATAATTATTAAGCAATGAGCAACGAGCGACGAGCAATGAGAAAAAACTCATTACTCATTGCTCATTGCTTTTTATTTTATAACCCCCCTCTGGGATTTTTCTATAAATTCTATCAGGTGCGTAATCTCTTCTCCCTGCTTTATCTCTTTCTTTATACTTTGCTGCCAAGTGTGAATATTTGGTCTGTAAGAAACTTAAATCCAAACCTCATCTCTTCTTCTGTCCGCTTCTGAGGGATATGGGGTCAGGTCTTGAAATATCAGTTTTTATTCTCCCGCTCCTTTAAGACTTTACTTATAGTAGTATAATGAATTCTTAAACAATCGGCAATCTCTTTCAATGTGTATCCGAATTTTAAATGTGCTATACGAATATTTGTGTTTCTTATTTCCTTGTTTCTTCCTTCAACTTCCTTAAATATCTCTGCCAATGACGGTCTGCCTAAGTATCTCTGATGTCTGGGTATCTCTTTTATTTTTTCTTTATCGGCTAACAATTCCTTGAATTTCTCGGTAAATCCATCTTCTCCCAGCAATATCTGCCCTTGAATATCTTCCCACGGCGACCCTTTTTGTATCCCTTCCATCACAAATTCTTTATACCTTTTTTGTGCAGCTTTCCTTTCGCTTCCAAACTGACCCAAAATCCAATCTACTTTGAGGAATTTAGAGTCTTTCTTTAATCCACAGGTCGCTGCATAGCTGCTCCATTTCCAGTTTTCAGGTTTTTCTATTATTTTTGCTCTTACAGGATTTAGCACTACATAACGGCAAAGTTCAAGAAGGTGATTCTCTTTCTGAACCAGAATTGCTTTGTATCTTCCTTGAAATAGATGTCCCGGTTTCCTGTGCCTGCGGTTATATGCCTGAGTATAGATGCCGTTAAGCTGCCTCATCCCCATGGAAAGATTGGCATCAGGAGTTTCAATAAGAAGGTGATAATGATTATTCATCAGGCAATAGGCATGGCATAACCAATTGTATCTCTTAATTACCGAATCCAAGACTTCAAGGAATTTCTCCTTATCAGAGTCATCGGTGAATATTTTACCCCTTCCATCGCCTCGTGAAGTTACATGGTATACTGCTTCAGGATATTCTATTCTTAAAGGTCTACTCATTTACCATTACTTTAGCAGACTATTTCTTATATTTCAAGATCTGACCCCAAGTTTCACCGTGTGCAACCATTCATTATTAATGGAGCCGTTTGCCCTGAACTTGCTGCCGTCAATAAATAAGGTGTTGCCCTCTATGAGGTCAAGTTTTATACACAGTCTTACGCACTGTTTGAGGATGTTTTTAATAGCTCCTTTATATTCACTGCGAAATCGGGCTATTGTCCGGTAATCGGGTTTTAATCCAGACATCAACCACTGAAACGATAGATTATGATGGCAAGCCCTTTCTAACCTTCGGGAACTACGATTGCCATAGGAATAACCGTACGTGAACAGCTTTAACATTGATTTAGGATGATATTCATGGGCGCCTGCTTTGTAAGGCTGGACGGGAATCCCTAATTCCTGAAGATCAATGGCATCTACAAATGCATCGTATACTCTTACTGGATCTTCAGAACCAATGTATTCATCTATCGTTGGAGGAAGAAAGGTCATTTGCTTTCTATCTCCTATTTTATATGACATGGTATACCTCCTTGAGGACACTGAAAATATTTGATTGTAAGGAGATTATACTTTAATATTATTTTTCTTTCATTTATTAATGCTCGCTATAAACATATTTTTCCATTTGACCCAGTCTGAAAGCGTGGGAACGGTTTATTTTTTTCGCAATTTAAAATGAAGAATTGATCTCCTTAGTGCCCTTTCTGATTCCCAATAATATGGCGGTTTAAATAAGGTAATAGGTTCAGGAATCGTATGGTACGATGTAATTATCTCGTATCCGTTCATTTCAGCAATTGAAATTATCTGCTGAATGACGATTTCTTTATGTGTGATAAAAGGCGAATTTCTTCCTGTATAAGAACAATCAGGAAGGCATAATACAAGCTGACCTTCATTTTTTAAAGACCCAATCATTGCTTTTAGCGATTGATCATATAACTTAGCGAGACTTTCTATATCTTCATTAGTATTAAAACCGTAGGGTGGATCAGTAATAATCACATCAAAACTGTTTTGCTTAAGTTCAACAGTTGCATCTCGTATGGTAATTGTTTTATCTATAAAATCGTCATTGTTCTTTTCATTTAAAATTGTATAATTAAATGAACACACATTTGAATAACTCCCTAAAAAAATACTCATACTTTTTCGTTTACTAACTTCACCTTGCCCTGCCTCCTTGCGCAATTTAATATAGCTTATAATTTGCAACAATATTTTCTTGGTTTCATTTAAAAAAGCAGGAGTCCAGTCATTTTTAACTGATCTTTCAAATTCAGCATTGTGACGCAATACAGTTCTTATCTGGATATAGAAAAGAATCCTATGGAAGATATCCTTTGATAGCAATTCTTCAATATTTTCTGTGCTAAAAGAAACAGAATCGGATTTACTCGATGTTAGTATTTTATCAAGAATTTCTAATGCCCATTGATAAGCCTTTTGTAAATCCGTTCCTTCATATATTTTTCTTGGAGTTTGCAGGGCAGCGCCAGGGTCATTTGCAAAGTTACTCAGTTTATTTCCAATATTTTCTAATTCCTTCAAAGGTAGGCAAAAAAAATCGATATTATCCTTAGTTAATATTTTTGCCACCTTATCAATATCACTAGAATAAGGAATAACATTATTATACTTAAGCAGCTCCAGCCATATTGTTCCTGCTCCTCCAAAAGGATCGTGTATTTCAATCTTTTCTTGTATGGGACAGTTTGAAACAGAAATGTTTATCATTGCACCTGCTAATGTGTGGGGAATAGTAGTATGCGATATCCACGCCGGTTTATTTTCATCATAAATATGAAATGGATTTTGATTTATGAACTGCTGTTCATAACAAATATAATATTTTTTCTGATCAGGAATGTTGATATTATTCGTTATGGCTCTATCAATAATTAACCACAAGGTTTTTTCTTTCAGCACATCTTCATTTGCTCTAATTGCTTTATGTTGTTTTCTGTAATCGCCAGGGTCTGATATTCGCATATAATCCTTATATTTAATTTTAAGATCATTTAAAACACTAACTAACCGGTCATTCCCCATATAATATTTCTCAACAAATATCTTGACATCATCAAGTCCATCCCTCAAATCGCTTGCAAGCGCTCTATCATATTGTGTAAAATCTTCATGGGCATACACAGCAAAAAAATAACGTTTATTTGGAGGAGGGGGATTTTGTTTTAAGTACAAATCTAAAGCTTCATAAAAATGCTCTTTTTGGGCTTTATTTACATTCCTAATAAAGATATTACGCCCACACGAATGAATGTAGCCTGAATAAAAGCAAACTGAGGCAAGATTGATGCTTATATGTGGCGGAAGAAAGAGCGAACAAGAGCCGTAAAAGCTATCGGTTAAAATGGTTTTTTCAAGCAAAGATGAATAGATATTAAATAAATTTCTATAATAGGATAATGAATCCTTAAATTTCGGATAAAATGACCTTAAAACTTCTCTTATGGAATTATTAAATTCTTGAACCCCAAGAATTTGTAGATTATCCATTGGGATATTTGTTTCTAAATTGTAAGTGTGTCTTCGTAAAAGAGCTATCAGTTCAGCATATTGGATATTCGTTATTTTTAAATTTTTTTTAAAAAGAAAATAATATGCCGAACCAAATTCTTTAAACCATTTTATAAAGAATATTCGAGCAATTCCATTAACGATAGTATCTTCCCTAAAATCTTCTGAAGTCTTTATTATATCTTTTTCAAGCTCTTTTAATGTTTCAGTAATAACTTTATCTAATATTTTTTGGTAGCACATAAACAATATCAAATTATTTAGTCTTTCTCCCATTGATTCAACTTACTGAACATAATAACCTGAACATAATAAACTTGACTTATTTAAAAAAGGCACTATTACGCAACAAACCTTGGGATATTTTCATACATCATACATCCCCATCGTGTAATGCCAACATTTATAGTCGGCATTTCATTACCACGCAGGAACGTGGAAATGAAAAAATAGTTAATGGACAGGGAGGACAAGGCGGAATCCGGTATAAACGGGGTTAAAATTTTCCCCAATATTCTCTCTCCCTGAATTGCGAATACTTGAACTCCACGATGCATTATATGGGTTACGTGAATCAACTGAACCACCACGAATAACAAAACCTATACCGTTTGATGGACCTTTCGGATTGTTTTTAGGACTTTTTTTATAATAGTCATAATCAAATCGGTCACTGCACCATTCCCATACATTTCCGCTCATGTCATAAAGTCCAAGTCCATTTGGTTTTTTCTGTTTTACTGGATGGCTCATAGCTTTTGAGTAGTGCTCACCATACCACGCATAATCTTTAAGGTCTGACTCATTGCTTGTTCCTGCCCACTTTTCCTTCTTCCCTCCACTCCTTGCTGCATATTCCCATTCCGCCTCTGTTGGCAAACGATAGTTTTTTCCTGTCTTCTGATTTAATCTACTAATGAACTCATTTGGTTTGATAGAATAAATAGCACAGTCATCACATTGTTCTCTATCCAAGAAAGATGGAATACTCCCCATTACCTCTCTCCACTGTTTCTGTGTAACCTCTGTCTCACCCATGTAAAAGTCATCAACACATACCTCATGGACTGGTTTTTCTTCACTGCCCCCATCTCCAAAGGTATCTCCCATCTGATAACACCCGCCTTTGACAAAGACAAATCTCATATTAGTGATAGAGTCTAAAATTACCGTTGCTAAACTTTTAGCATAATAAGCGTCTCCCTCAGCACCTTGAATAGTGAATTTTGAAGCTACGGGTGATGCATCTGATTCAATCTTTATGGCTGCGCTTGCAACAAGTAAATCAGGATTCTGATAATACTCCCTTGCCTTTGCCTTTGGGACAGGCACAATTGCAAACATTTCCATATCCTTAATCACTGCTGATAAAACAAACTCTTCCTGAACAGGATAGTATTTCTCAAATTTCCACTTTATCTCTTTATTCCCTACAGGGAATTCTTGTTTGGTTAGATTATCTCGCTGCTCAAGGAGCGGCTTAATCTGTCCTGACATATCTGCCTTTAACTGTTCTGTAATTGCTGTCTCTTTTTGAGATAATTCTGTCTTTAGTGAGGATACTTCTCTTTTTCCCTTCTCAAGCCTCTCTTTGTATTCCGGCTCTGTCTCAAACATCTTATCCATCGGAGGCTGGTTCTCTGCCTTTTTAATCTTAGGCTCATAATAGTCCTTTACAGGTTTCAGTTGTTTTGGCAGCTCTGTCTGATAATCGCTCTCAAGTTTTGCAATCATAGAGTTTAGCCTATTTACCTCTGTCTGTGCCTCTGTAATGCCAAGTGCAGATGCCGGACTGCCAAGCTCCTGTTTCATCTTTTCGGATTGGAGCTTCAGGTATGCAAGCCTCTCGTTTCTCTCCTTTTCCTGTCTTTTACTCTCCTCAGCGCCCTTCAGGGATTCTTCCTCCATCCTTTTTCTCATTTCAGCTTCTCTTTGGGCAGATTCTTCACGGAGTCTCGCCTGTTTTAAGGCAGACTCTTTTAACAGCCTTTCCCTTTCAAGCTCCCTTATCTTTGCATCCTCTTTTCTTTTCCCTGCCTCTTGTTTGAGCCTTTCAATCTCTCTCATCTCTGCCTCAAGGGTGGATACCTCCCCCTCCGATTCTTTCTTTAGTTTTTCAAAGTCAGGTATGAATACAAAATCGCCTGTTCCGTAAATCTTTCCTGCCTGAGGTCTCTGTTTATGCCCCTTTGACATGGCATCGCCGTAAACCTTCTTCTCAAGCTCAAGTCCCAATTCCTGTGCGGTTATGAAATCCTTGTTATTTTTGAGAGCCTCTATAAGCCTGCCTGTAAATACGGAATGACCAAAAAGCCCGCCATCCAAAACCTCTTCGTTTTCGCCTCCGGCGGTTATTATCTGACGGACAGGCTCACGGGTAATCTCCTCAAGATATGCCAGTTTGTGGGAAGGCTCGAGTCCTGCACCCCTTGTTGAAAGGAGCAGGCCTCCAAAACAGGCATCCATTACAAAAAGGATATGTTTTGCAGGGATAAGAGGGCTTATATCAGAGCTTATCTGCTGCATGGATATGTTTTTGTGCATCTCGTTTATTTCAAGAGAGCCGTCATTGGGGATTAGATAGCCAAGTTTTTTCTGCTGCTGGGGAGAGCGGGTAATCCCATGCCCTGCAAAGTATATAAAAATCGCCTCATCGGAGCCTGCAGTGGCAAGGTCTCCTTGAAGAACCTTCATGATATTGTCCCTCGTTGCCTGCTCGTTATAGAGAGTGATAATTTTGCTGACAGGGTATCTCTCCCTTAAGACCTGCTCCACTCCTTTTGCATCACTAACGGCAAATTTGAGCTGGTTTTCGGCTTTGAGGTTCTGATAGCGGTCTATACCGATAATGACAGCAGTTATTTTGTCATAAAGGGCAAGGGTCTTTGCCGCCCCTTCGTCACGGACAGTAATACGAACACCTCTGGTATCGGGTGCAGAATGTGCTGTGCCAACCGCACAAAAAAGGAATAAAACAAAAAAGAAGAAAACTCCCCCCAGCCCCCTCTTTAATAAAGAGGGGGAGAAAGGGGGAGTTGAAAACCTGTTGCTACGACAAAAACCAATCTTATTATACATTTTACAACTCCTTTTCAATTATTTTATAACCCCCCTCTGGGATTTTTCTATAAAATCTATGAGGTGTTTAATCTCCTCTCCGCCTTCAATTTCTTTTTTAATCTTTTCTATTGCCTGAGAGATATTGAGTCCTGATTGATAAAGCATTTTAAATGCCTTTTTTAAGTTATCCCTCGCCTTTGGCGGAATTCCGCTCCTCTTTAAGCCAATAGAATTAAGCCCTATCAGCTCTGCCGGATTCCCCTCTACTAAAAAATATGGAGGGACATCTTTGACAACCCTTGACATCCCGCCTATCATTGACAGGCTTCCAATCTTTACAAACTGGTGAATGCCTGCAGCACCGCCTATTACCGCCTTATCTTCTACTGCCACATGGCCTGACAGCCCTGCATAGCTCGTAATAATTGTTTCATTCCCAATCTGGCAGTCATGGGCAATGTGTGCGTAAGCCATTATATAATTATTATCCCCAACCACCGTTGCCCCGTTTTCCTTCATAGAGCGGTGGATTGTTACAAACTCCCTTATGATATTGTTATTGCCTATCTTTACATAGGATGGACAGTCTTTATGTTTTAAAACCTGTGGTGAACCGCCTAAAACTACACCTTGAGAAATCTTGCACCCTGTCCCTGTCTCAACCCAATCCAGACATACATGAGAGTCTATATCAGCATTGTTTTCAATTATAACATGCTCTCCTATTACTGAAAAAGGCCCTATATGGACATTTTCCCCTATCCTTGCGTTTTTATGAACAACTGCTGTCTCGTGTATTTCGCTCATTATAACCGATTTTTACACGATTGTAGCTGAAAAATCAAGAACAAAGACTTAAACACGAATGACACGAATGGACAAATTGCACGAATAACTAATCGGGAAATAATTCAGTTTTTATTTGTATCATTCGTTTATTCGTGAGATTCGTGTTCTAAATATCTATTTTATGATTAGGGGCTTGAAAATTTATATCAGGTGGCATAATATTACAAATCATGGAAGACATATCAAAAGATCCTGGCTTTTTACAGACAGTCCTTGACAGCATACAGGACAGCATAAAGATTATTGATAAGGATTTTAATATCCTTTTTACAAATAAGAAAGGTGAGGCTATAGCAAATAAACTCTCAAAGGATATGCTTGGTAAAAAATGCTATGAAGAGTTTTATCACACAGGAGAGGAGTGTGCCTTCTGTGTCACCCAAAAGGTATTTGATACAGGCGAGCCTGCGGATATTACATATACAGCCAAGAAGAATGGGAAGCCCCGTTTGATGGAGATAAATGTTTATCCGCTCAGGAATGTTGAAGGCGGGATTGGGTGGGCAGTTGAGATTGTCAGAGATATAACCGAATTGAGGAAAGAAATTGCCTATGAGTCAATGTTTGAAAATATCATAAGCCAGGATGAAAGGATGCTGGAGATATTTCAGTTGATAGGCTCGGTGGCAAAGACAGATTCAACTGTCCTTATAAAGGGTGAGACAGGGACAGGGAAAGAGCTTGTGGCAAGGGCGATTCACCTTCACAGCAAGAGAAAAGATAAAAAATTTGTTGCAATAAACTGCGGTGCAATTACGGATACACTTTTGGAGAGCGAGTTATTCGGGCATGAAAGAGGTGCATTTACCGGTGCGGACATAAGGAGGATAGGAAAATTTGAGCTTGCCGATAAGGGGACAATCTTTCTGGACGAGATAGGAAATATATCAGAGGCAATGCAGGTAAAGATACTCAGGGTCCTTCAGGAGGGGGAGCTCACAAGGGTGGGCGGCAATGACCTCATACATGTGAATGTAAGAGTAATTGCGGCTACTAATATAGACCTTGAAAATGCGGTTAAAGAGAGAAAATTCCGTGAGGACTTATTTTACAGAATAAATGTGATACCAATAGAATTGCCTCCATTGAGAGAGAGAAGGGGGGATATTCCTCTGCTTGCAGACTACTTTCTTGAATACTATCGTGAACAGATTGGCAAGGATGTGAGGACTATAGGCAAAGATGCGATGAATTCCATGATTAAATATAACTGGCCCGGCAATATAAGGGAATTAAGAAATCTAATTGAGAGGGCTGTAATACTTGCCAAGGGGAAGGAGATTGTGAGTATTGATATCCCATCTCTTAAGAGGGGTAGAATAACTGAGGATACAGGTGTCCAGCTTAAGGAATGGGTGAGGGTGTATGAAAGGGATTATCTGGCAAAGATATTGAAACAGTATAAAGGGAACTTGAGCCTGACTGCCGAACATTCAGGTATAGATACAAGAACACTATATCGCAAAATGAAGGAATATAATTTACAGAAAGAGGATTATAAATGAAAGACATTATTAAGGAGCTTTTAATAAAACTGGGGGAAAACCCTGAGAGGGAGGGACTAAAAAGGACTCCTGAGAGGGTTGAGAAGTCACTGAGATTTCTGACAGAGGGATATGGAAAAGATGTAAAGAAGATAATAGAGAGGGCTGTGTTTGAGGAAAAATGTGATGAGATGGTGATATTAAAGGATATTGATATCTTTAGTATGTGTGAACATCACATGCTCCCTTTTTATGGAAAGTGCCATATTGCCTATATTCCTGATGGGAAAATAGTCGGCTTGAGTAAGATGCCTCGCATAGTAGAGGTCTTCAGCAGGAGATTGCAGGTTCAGGAGAGATTGACAAATCAAATTGCAGAATGCCTTACGGATGCCCTGAAACCAAAAGGGGTTGCGGTTGTTATAGAGGCACTTCACCTATGTATGTGTATGCGTGGCATAGAGAAGCAGAATGCCTTAACGATAACGAGTTCAATGCTGGGTGTTTTTAAAAGGGATTCAAGGACGCGGATGGAGTTTATGAGTTTTATAAAGGGGAAATGAACCCAAAAATGCGTGAATAAGACCATATATCCCTTCCGCTTGACAGTCGCTACAGGGGCATAAGGTCTTATCTAAATCGTTCGGGCATAATTTGGGATGATTATACTGCCTACCCTGATGATTTTAATAGTTTTTTCAATGGAAATGTTTGTTTGACAACCCCCTAATAGCCCTATATAATTTTGCTAAACACAGCATAAGTATAAAAGTAAAAGTTAGCATCAAAATTAGATTTATCAATGATAGATCAGTAAAATTAATTTTATTGGAGGTGTAATTAGATGCGGATTGAAATAGAACTTGAAGACGACGGTCGTTGGATAGCAGAAGTGAAGGATTTGCTTGGTGTGATGGGGTATGGTCAAAGTCGCGAAGAAGCAATTTCCAAAGTAGAAGCTTTGGCTCTTCGTGTGATAGCAGATCGTTTAGAACATGGAGAATCTATTCCAGAGTTAAATGAACTTTTCGCGGTACCGGCATGAGTCAATGGCCTTCTACAAAGGCACGTCGTGTATTATCAGCACTATTGCGTATTGGTTGGAGCATCAAGCGTCATGATAAAACTTCACACAGAGTCCTTTCTAAACCAGGATGGCCAGATTATATTTTTGCATTTCACGATAGGGAGGAGATAGGACGTCGTATGCTTGCTCGTATAGCCAAACAGGGTCTGCGACAAAAAAGTAGGTATATTTGACTTTCTCCTTTAATTTGAGTATAATCTGAATGCCCTATGGCAATCAGATTAACAATTAAAAGGAGGAAGGATTATGCAAGAAGCGATTAAAGATATGGAGCTTCAAAAA
>JACRGN010000316.1 GCA_016234205.1 Nitrospinota bacterium
AGGGGATAAGTTTAAAATAAGTGCCTCTGAAAATTCCTCAAGTGTCATGTCATTAAATTCAACTGTGGAAGGGAATACTAAAAAGGTGGCTGCAGCAAAAGGTGAGGCGGCAGGTGATGGAGATAATGCCATATCAATAGGAAGGCTGCAGGGCAGCCTTACCATGGGCGGGGTCTCGGGTGCTGCTTCCGGGACATATACATTTGATGATTATTACAATGCCGTAGTTGGGACTGTTGGAATTGATACAGCCACTGCAAAAGATACTGTAAAGCAGAGAGAGGCGGTAAAGCTTCAACTGGAAAACAGAAGAGAGAGTGTATCAGGTGTGGCTCTTGATGAAGAGATGACAAATCTTATAAAATATCAGCATGCTTATGGTGCTGCAGCAAAGCTCATAGGAACGGTGGATGAGCTATTGACTACATTGTTGAATACTGTAAGATGACTTTAAGAAAAGGGGTAAAGGGGTCGAGGATTCGAGGGTTCAAGCAAAGCAGGAAAAAATTTCTTGAACCCTTGACCCCTTGAATCCTCGAACCCTTTATTGTGAGGTTTTTATGTTTCGTATAACAAACAGGATGATGTATAATAACACCCAATTTAATATATTTACAAATAATGAAGGGCTGTTAAAGGCTCAGGAGGAACTCTCTTCACAAAAAAAGGTTAATAGGCCCTCTGATGCCCCTACTGATATAACTCGTATATTGGACTACAGGACAAGGGTATCAGCGAGTGACCAGCATTTGAGGAATATTGATGAAGGCATTGCATCACTCAATATGGCAGATTCAACACTAAACAGTATGAGTGAACTATTGAGAAGGATTAAGGAGATAGCTGTATCTCAGGCAGGGGCACCTGCCACAGCGGATACAAGAAAGACATATGCAAAAGAGGTTGACAGCCTCTTATCGCAGATGCTGCTGCTTGGAAACGCATCTATAGGGGGCAAATATATATTTGCAGGACAGAAGACAAATACAGCCCCATTTACATCAGGTGCAATCTATTTTGGAGATAAAAAAGAGGCTCAGGTAGAGATAGAGACTGGAAAGAGTATCGGGGTGACTCTTGACGGTTCTACTCTGCTCTTAGCAGATATGGGTCCTGATATAAACGGGAATACACTCCTATCCTCATTAAACAAGGGGAAGGGTGTTTCGCCTGGGTCTATAAAGATAACAGACAGGGGGGGGAATTCATCAACTATAAGTCTCTCGGGTTTATCTACTGTTTCTGATGTGATAAATGCAATATCAAATAATAGCGGTGTTAATGTTACAGCGTCTATAAATAGTGCTGGGAATGGTATCCTTATAAGAGATGACAATAGTATTGCTACACAGAACCTGACCATTGAGGAGGTTGGCAGTGGCAGTACAGCAAGTAATCTGGGGATACTTGCAAGCAGGCCTGATAACATAGAAGGGCTTGACCTTTCTCCAAATCTGACAACATCAACTCCACTATCACTTTTAAATGGGGGCAGCGGACTTAATCTTACATCAATATCAGTTGTGAATGGTGCCGCCTCAGGGACAATTAGTCTAAGCTCGGCAACAACTATCTCTGATGTAATTAGTGCTATAAATAATTCAGGACTAAATGTTACTGCAAGTATAGACTCATCCGGAAGGTCGCTTCAGATACTTTCAAACAGCTCGTCCACATTTGCCTATGCAAAGGAGGTTGGTTCTGGAACATCTGCAGCCGACCTTGGCATTATGGGCGGGAATAATATTATAAAGACACTCACACTCCTTAAAGATGCCCTTAACAATAATAATACAAATGCAATATTTGGTACTGTAGGACTTGTTGATACAAACATTGACAAGGTGGTAGGGATAAGGGGAGAAGTGGGCGGCAGGGTAAATAGACTGGAAGGAATGAAAGGGCTTCTGGAGTTGACAAAAGAGGATGCAACAAAGCAAAAATCTAATCTTGAGGACGCTGATATAGCAAAGGCTGCCAGTGACCTCGCACTGCTCCAGACAGCGTATCAGGCAACACTCCAGTCAACTGCAAAGATTATACAGCCGAGTCTCTTGGATTTCATTAGATAAAGTTGCAAGTTTCAAGTTGCAGGTTTCAAGTCTTGCATCTTGCATCTTGCATCTTGAAACTTGGTATATGTTAATTCTGACAAGGAAGTCGGGAGAGGGTATAAATATTGGTGATGATATAAAAATCACCATAATGGAGATAAAAGGAAGGCAGGTAAAGGTGGGAATTGAAGCGCCGCCTGAACTTATGATACACAGGGAAGAGATATATGCGAAGATATTGGAGGAGAATAGGCTTGCAGCAAGGCTGAGTTCTGAGAGTTTTGAGAAAATAAAAGATATATTTAGCCACAGATAAACGCAGATAGAAGGAAGGAATTAAGACAAGTTTTTTTATCTGTGTTAATCTGTGTCCATCTGTGGTTTCAGTTAGGTTTTATTTTTTGGGGGTTACATTGCAAATTAATACCTTAAGATTTGGAACGATTGAGATTGATAAAAGTGAAATCATAATTGTCCCGGAGGGGATTATAGGGTTTCCGGACATAAAGAGGTATGTGATACTTGATATGGGAAGAGATACCCCATTCAAATTATTTCAGGCTGTTGATGAGCCTACGGTTGGTTTTGTAATTATTGACCCCATTTTATTTAAGCCCGATTATAAGGTGAAAATCAGGAGAGAAGATTTATACAGCCTCAGTGCAGAGAATTTGAATGAGATTGTAACAGCAGTAATTGTAACAATTCCTGAAGACCTGTATAAGATGACTGCAAATTTAAGGGGGCCGCTTCTGATGAATTTAAAGAGCAGGCTGGCAAAACAGCATGTTTTAACGGACGATACTTATACTACGCGTTATTGGATAATCACTCATGATGAATCAGCACAGGTTGGAGCAGCTTGACAATGACAAATGATAGAACGAAATGGCTTTTAATGTGTCTTTGGATGCTTCTGGCGGTAATATGTCCATGTAACACCTATCAAGCTTACAATTGATAAAATCATTAAAAAAATGGCAAATTCACTCATTCTTAACACCCCCTTCAATAATATATGCCCAGACAAAAAGAAGAACTGTTTCTATAACCCCGAAAATCATTACTGGAATATCCCATTCATCTTTTATAATGTTACCAACAACTGTAAGGAGGGCAATACCCTTACTCATATCATAAAAATACTTAGATACACTCTTTCTCTGTTCTTTAGACATGTTATATTTATATCAAAAGTTTTGTGTTGAGTCTATCAGAAAAATTGGAGATAAAAATTGTGCTGGAACATCCGATATAAAGGAGGGATAAAAAAATGTCTGTTGATAGGATTGTAAATGTCTGGAATCAAATGTATTCTGAAAAAGGAAATCCTAATGTTTTGCAAAGCTCAATAACTGAAAATGAATCTGCCCTAATCTATGGAATTATTCGTGCGGAAATGCCTAATAATGTTCTATAAATTGGAACCGGTTACGGATTTGCTACCGCCCATATAGCTGAAGCTCTTAAAGATTTGAGAGGCGGTCATTTAATTACTATTGATCCAGATTTTATGAATGCCTCTGGCTATGCAAAAGACTTTATAAATCGTCTGAGATTAAATGATTGGGTTACCTTTGTTGCTGACTACAGTCCTAACTGTTTGTCAAAAATAATAGGCACTCATCCGAAATTAAATCTAATGTTTAACTATACTATAGATATTGCCTTTATTGATGGCGACCATAGCATAGAAGGGACTGTTGCAGATTATAACGAGATAATCAAGTATATGGCCCCCGGCGGGAAAATAATTATTCATGATACAAAGGCACATACAGGTCCAGCTAACATGCTTCTTCAAGTTTCAAAGAATGGCAATAAAGTTATGCCCTTTGATACAGAAAGGGGTTTAGCTGTAATAAAAGTTGGTATTATATGATAAAGTTTATTCTTTATTTTGACGATTTAAGTATATAATCATTCAGTGAGTGAATAAATGTTTAACAACTTAAAATTTTTAAAACCTTCACCAAAATTAAGGGAATTAATACTTCTCCTTCATATAGAGAAAAATTCCAATGTTGCCCAGAGCAGGCTTGCATCATATGTCCATCTGGCTCCGTCAATGGTTAATAAATATCTCAAGGAATTTGTTTTAAAAAAGATTATAAAAACAAGAGGGAGCAATAAAAAAGACATGTCATATCATATCACAGAGACAGGGCTGGCTTATCTGCACCAGCTATTTTCCACATTTATGGATGAAACATTAACCCTTCATCGTGAGACTAAGAATGAATACAGGTCAAGACTGCAAAGATATTATAATGATGGTGTAAGAAGGATTGTCTTCTATGGCTCTGCTGATCTGGCACAGATAAGTTTTAATGCA
>JACRGN010000318.1 GCA_016234205.1 Nitrospinota bacterium
AGTAATTGTATGGATATTTATGATAGGCAGTTACTATCCATTCTATTTAGCCTTTGGGTTTAATGAACTGCCATATATATCAATCCTTGTGTTAGCTGTAGTTATTGGTGTCCTTATAAGCCTATTTCCAACACCGGGATTTCTCGGCTCCTATCAGGCAGCGTGCGTGATAGGGCTTCATGAGATATATAAGGTCTCGGAAGTTGCGGCAGTAAATTTTGGAATAATAACCTGGTTTATCCAGATGGGGACTGTGTTCGCCCTCGGATTATTTTTTATATTCAAAGAAGGATTATCCTTCAGAGAACTTACAAAAATAAAAAAATAACCATAATGCAATGACTATATATTTAGATAATGCCGCCACATCATTTCCTAAGCCTGAATCAGTCTATAAGGCTGTAAGTGATACCCTCAGGAAATATGGCTCAAGCCCCGGAAGGGGCGGGCATAAGATGTCCTTACAGACTGAAAGAATAATCTTTGACACAAGGGAGAGAATAGCCTCCTTCTTTAACATCCCCCAAAGTAGTAATGTTTTATTTACATTCAATGTAACAATGGGGATAAACCTCGCATTTAAAGGTTTTCTAAAGGCAGACGACCATGTCCTAACATCCAGTATGGAGCATAACGCTGTAATGAGGCCTTTAAAGAGGCTTGAAAAAGAAGGTGTCAGTAAGACAGTTGTTCAATGTTCAAAGGAAGGATTTCTCAATCCAAAGGATATAGAAAAAGAGATAAAATCTAATACAAAATTAATTGTCATTACCCATGCATCAAATGTGACCGGGACAATACTGCCGATTCGTGAGGTTGGAGAAATAGCAAAGAAAAAGGGAATAGCTTTTTTATTAGATGCTGCACAGTCAGCAGGGCTTCTCCCAATTGATGTCCAGAAGGATAATATTGATATGCTCGGGTGCACAGGGCATAAGAGCCTCTTTGGTCCACAGGGGACAGGTTTTCTTTATATAAAAGATGGACTTGATGTAAAACCTCTGATTGAAGGTGGGACAGGGAGCAATTCAGAATCTGATGAGATGCCAGATTTTTTTCCTGATAAATTTCAGGCAGGGACACTGAATACTCCGGGGATTGCAGGACTTGGTGCTGGGATAGAGTTCATACAAAAAGAAGGATTAAAAAATATAAGGGATAAGGAAATGCACCTTACTACTAAAATTATGAATGGACTTAAAAACATTAAAGGGGTAAAACTCTACGGTTCTCTAAATCCCTCAGACAGGGTAGCTGTAATATCATTTAATATTGAAGGGAAAGACCCTGCCTATGTTGGAAATATCTTAAACGAGAAATACGACATTATGAGCCGTGTTGGACTCCACTGTGCCCCCAATGCTCACAGGACAATAGGGACATTTCCTGAAGGAACAGTGAGGGTAAGTGTTGGATATTTTAATACCGAGGGTGATGTTGATAAACTGATTAAGGCAGTAACGGATATTGCCCATTAAAAATGAAAAGTTGAGTATTATAAAATGGTGAAGATATTATTAGCTGTCATAGTGGTATTAGTTTTTATCACCGGTGCCTATCCATCCGAATTGAAAAAGTTCCCCGAAGGAGATAAAGACACTCTGTCTGGTAAGGTTCTATATGATAAAAAAATTATAGATTCTTTCTTCAATGCTCTTAAGGAAAGAAACATAAATGAGGTTAACTCCTTCCTGTCCAAAGGTATTGACCCTAACTATGTGAATGAATACGGAGAGTCAGCATTGCTGTTTGCAATCATTTCAGCCGATGCAGAGGTTGTAAGAAAACTGATTTCAGCCGGTGCAAATCCTAATTCTAAAGACACACACGGCACGCCTGTTCTGACATTAGCATCTGACGAAGGCTATCTGGATATTGTTAAGGTATTACTTGATGCCGGTGCCGATGTCAATAAAAAAGATAATGATGGAAGCACAGCCATAATGGAAGCAGCAGAAAAGGACAAGATTGATATAGTTAAAATACTCCTTGATGCAGGTGCTGACGCTAATGCGGAGAATGATAACGGGGTTACGGCTTTATGGTTGGCTTCATCAAATGGGCTTGAAGAGGTTTCAGAACTTTTGCTGCCACTGACCAAGAATATTAATGTCAGAGAAAAGTATAATAAAAGCACTCCCTTAATCAATATGGTGCGGTGGAGTAAGGTTAGTACTGTAAGGGCATTATTGGATAAAGGGGCAGATGTAAATTCACAGGATGAGCAGGGGTGGACGGCTTTAATGTGGGCGGCAAAGGACAACGACCCTGAGATTGTAAATATCTTGCTTGATAAAGGTGCGGACTTCAAAACAAAAAACAGATTTGGAAATACTGCTTTAAAACTGGCGAAAAAAGAGGGCTACAGGGAAATAGTTCAAATACTGGAAAAAGCCGGTGCAAAGGAATAGATTATCTATCAATCACCTCCCTTATCTTTCTTAAAAAGTCATGCGACTGGAAGGGTTTTGAGATGAAATTAAAACCATTCTCAAGAATGGCTCTAAGGACTGCAACTGTTTAGTTTTCCTTTACTTTTTACTTAAGTAGTTTAATAAATTCTTCTACGGAAATATTGAGGTCTCTAATAATAGCTCGTAATGTTCCTCTCGGAATGTCTTTTCCCTGATGTCTGGCTACAGTGGTTCTTCTGCCGTCTGAATGTTTAAAGACTAAATGGGAAGTGCCTCGCTCTGGATGTTCAAAAAATCCGAGTCTCTTTAACACTCGGATAAGCTGACGATCCTTAATTACAGGGAGTTTAGGCATAAGAAAATGATTTCTTTTTTCCCAATATTGGCAAGGAAACCATCTCTACCACCTCAATACCTTTATCTTCTGGAATTCTTTCACCATCAGCTATCAAACTTCTTAGGTAGGCATTAATTGCATCTTTAATATTCTTACGGGCTATCTCAATGGATTCACCCCACGTATGACAACCCGGAAGTGCTGGAACATACGCATGATATGTCTTATTTTCATCTGGCTCTATGATAATACGATAAGGGTAGGTTTTCATAGCTAAACAATACACCTATACAAAGACAGTGTCAACTTTTTTAACCCATTAATTTTGTTAAATGCATTTTTCGGGTTAATGTGGGCGGCAAAGGACAACGACACTGAGATTGTAAATCTCTTACTGGATAAAGGTGCAGACTTTAAAATAAAAAACAGGTTTGGAAACACCGCTTTAAAACTGGCAAAAAAAAGAGGGCTACGGGGAAATAGTTCAAATGCTGGAAAAAGCCGGTGCAAAGGAATAGTGTAATCTGTCGAGATAGATTTGGTCAGTAAAATTTACAAAAAGATAGAATCTCAGAGTTTTCATTGTAGTTTGATATTTACATCCTTTAAAGAAATCATATCCTCATCAGGGTATAGGATGAATCCTTCTATATTTTTCTTCATCACAGCCACATTTACAGAATGCCAGAGATTTGTATAAGGCAGTTCATTAGAGATTGTCTTCTGAATCTTACTATATATCTCTTTTCTCTTTTTCTGCTTTAAACCCATCCAATATCGCCCTGTATGATTATGAGAAGAATCTTTATTCAGCAGGGATAGGCTGGAGATGGCAACTCATTTGTTAGGAGGCTGCTACTTTTTCAAGGGGGAGATTTTCAATAGAGATGTTAACAATATTAGAGAGTTCAAGTCGCTCACTGGCATCAAGGATTTCAATTCCAACGATATGCCCTTTTTCATCAAGGTCAATAGTTACCCCTTCCTCTATATCAGTTGAGTCAGTAATTTTTGCTTCTCTAAGTCTAATATACAAGGCATCAACATCTTTACTGTATTCTATTTTCATAGGCTCCCTCCCCAAATGGCTCTTTTCTTACCGTAACCGTAATAATCAAAATATGGTTATATTCCTCTTTAAAGGTAACTCTCAAAAATCTCTCGTTTATAAATTTATAGGCATTTTTTCTTTCCTTTATGCTTGGTTCTATCCGGTCTGGCTCATTTATCGTTATCTCTATTTCTTTCTCTGTAACCTCACGCTCTTGCATCCTTCTTTTTGCATGTCGGTCATATTTGATAGATTCCATAATAACACATTGAAATTATATTTAAAACCATATCATATTCTGAATAAGGAGGTCAATGATCAAGGTTTTTATTTAGAGAATGTGACAAACTGATTATTATTGCGGTAAGAAATATTATTGCTGCTTAAAATATACCTCCTTTAACGACACCATATCCTCGTCAGGATAGAGGACGAATTGGACTGAAAAAAAATCTATGAAATAATTTCCTCATAGTTTACCTTCAGCCTTTAAAGACAGTTTTACTGTGAGAAATTATAGGCTGTATCTTATTTAGATTGCTTTTTTAATACTGAGGATGATATTGAGATACTGATTAAGGCAGTAAAAGATATTGCTATGGCTTAACTTGAAATCACATTGCCTTTTGCAATATATTAAAAAATATCATTCCAAAAACTTAATGGTTCTATTTATTTAGACCTTTTTCTTCTTTTTTGCCAATACCCACTCCATATAGCTTATAACTTCGTCAATTTCTTTATCAGTAAGATGTTCTCCTGTTTTCAATAACCGCTTCTGACGATTTGTTAAATATGGCATTGGTATTTCCTTTAATCTTTTTGGTAATTCCTCTCTATAAAGCTCAGATATTGAGCAATCTAATGCCTCAATAATCCTCTTTTGAATAATCTTTCCGGCAGGTTTATGGAATGTTTCAATCTGGTCAAGTATTCCATACGATATTCCAGCCTTTTCTTCTAATGCCCTGCGGTCAAATCCATATAACTCCCGTAACCTTTTAATATTTCGAGCAACAAGCTTATCTGTATCCGTAACTTTTCTCTTCGCCATTTCATAAATGACTATAAAGGACTTTCTTATAAAAATAAATTACCGATAAGGTAAGATTTTTATTGACAATAATATTACCTATATGGTAATAAACCATAGAAAGCAGGAGAAAGGGGGTGGTTAAAAAAAGGAAAAGATTGTAAACAGACAGCACTAAATTATCAAATTCTAAAAGGAGGGTATTAAAATGAAAAGGCTCTTATTTTTTATTGGAATGATTTGTGTTGTTTTAGCGCCAGCAATTTCTTTATCAGAGGTGGCAAGGCAAGGGGCGGTATTGCTTATGCCTAATCTGAAATATGATGTGCCGCCAAAGGCAAAAGAGTCCCTTGGAATAAAGGTGGCTATGGTTACCCCAAATGTTTCCATAACACCATGGACATATCAATTATCCGAAACAAAATCTTCTACTTCCAGTTGCTTTTTGACAGGGGGGGCAACTGGGGCATCTGCCTCTTATGAGACAGGCACAAATAAGATTAGATATGAAAAGGAGAAGATGGGGGAGGCTTATATTAAATCTGTGCAGCAGGATGCAGGGAAGATTATTATGGCAAAGGGGTTTGAGATTGATGGACCTTATGCAACTATAGATGAGATAGACATTACTAAAAAGGAGAAGGTAGATGTAATATTTACATCTGATATCTCTCTTGTAACTGATAGCACTGAAGTAAGACATAAAATGGAAGCCGCCGGTGGTTGCTTCTCAGGAGGAGAAAACGCAACAACATATTACGGACCTTTTCCTATTCAGATGGCAGTGAATCTTAATTTTTATGCACCAGGAGGTGTTGGAGAGAATACACTACTCTTGAATAAGAAGTTTTCAATGGATACGAAGAGGGAAATCCTCTTCAAAGTAGGTCAAAAAAGAAAATCAAGCTCAAGTGTAGGTGTCATCGACAAAACACAAAGCTCGGACTGGTCAGATGTAGAGAGGGATGATGTTAGTCCACAGATAGTCTCTGCAATGGAGGAATTATATCCAAAGACAATGAAAAAGATATGGGATTATATCAATCCAGAGGAAATGAGGATTATAAAGAAGAAGGCAGATGAGCTTAAAAAGAAGATAAGGGACTGAGGCAAGGGGTTATAGCACTTAACGATAAAGGTCTTTATGTTTTTAATGTCCTATTTGAATATATCGTAATTATAAATCTGGTTATGATGACCTATGTATCGTAATTCAGCATGATTGGGTGCAACAAATTTAAAGACAATACGATAACAAATATCAACCCTGAAACTCCAGACTTGATGCCCTTTTGGATGGAGTTTTTCGGTATGCAGAGATGGATGAAAAGGATTCATCTTAAAAAGGTCGGTTCTTTTTACAGCCTTAAGTTGAATGGATTTGGGTAGCCCAGCAAAGAGTTTATCGAAAGTTGCTGTGGTTGAGATTTCAATCATCTTTGATAAGTTCTGACATGGACTCTCTTTTGGTTACTCGTCCCTCTTTGTGGTCTTTTTCAGACAGCTCAAGAAGATTGATAAACTCTTTGCGATATAAACCTGTAGAAGCACAAAATGCCTCAAAATCCTCTTTTTGGATTTTGAGATAAATGCTTTTTGGACTTTTTTTAGTTATGGATGCCTTTAGTTTTGAATACATAAAACACTACTTGATATTAAGATTAAACTAACAAAATAGAGGTGATAAGTCAAGAAAATCTAAAGGGTTGTCAATTAAACTTCAAAAGTGGACTAAATTTAAGGGATTTAAACTTGAAAAGTGGACTTGTTATTTATGAAGAAAAGAGAGAAAGAAGGGGATAGTTAGGTATGGACATGAAGGAGATATGGTAAATAAGGGGCTTTTAT
>JACRGN010000321.1 GCA_016234205.1 Nitrospinota bacterium
GAAGAGGATAATAAAGGATGGGAATACTTGAGAAAAACCAGAAGATTCCTTGTTGAAAAGATCAAAGAAAATGTAGCCCAAGGCTTTAGCCTTGGGGAGAAGATAGAATCGGCATGGGAAGAGATATATGCGGCAGAGGGGAGCGATTGGTTCTGGTGGTATGGAGACGATTTCTCCAGCGATAATGATGCGGAGTTCGACAGGCTCTTCAGGGCTCACCTGGAAAATGTCTACAGGATTCTCGATGCAGAGCCTCCTGAATATCTCAGGCTGCCGATAATAAAAGTCGAGGAAGAGCTGCCGCCTGAAGAGCCTGTAAAATTTATATCGCCCGTGATAGACGGCATGAATACAAATTATTTTGAATGGCTCGGCGCAGGCACCTACAGCGGCAAGCTGCCGGGCGGCTCGATGTATCATGCAGAAGGTGTAGTATCCGCTATCTATTATGGATTTAACCTTGATAATCTCTTTATCAGATTGGATATGGCAAAGGGTGTAGGGGAAGAGACCATAAAGGATGTAGACGTCAATATTCACATCTTTAATAAGCATGAATTTAAAATCACCTTCCCTTTGCAGTTTGAGGAAGGGGAAAAAAAGAAATACTTTATATATCAAAGAAAGGACGAGACGGCATTTTTGGAAATTAAGACAAATGAAACAATAGAAATAAAAAATATCGCAGAGATAGCAATACCATTCAAAGATTTGAGCCTCGAGACAGGCGAGGCTGTTAATTTTGTGGTCGAGCTTAAGAAGGGAAAACTGGAGTTAGACCGCTACCCGAGGCATAAATATATACAGTTTAAAGTCCCTGACGAAAGATTTGAAGAGATAATGTGGAGCGCATGAAGAAGATAATGTAATAGTTCACCACGGATATTCACCCCGTTAGAAGTAATCCCAATGGCTGTCGGGATGCTCCACCACCGGTGGAGACTTCTAACGGGGTTCACGGAAAAACACGGAGCAAAACAAAAAGATTAAAGTCTAAAAGTTATGTCCACTCTTAGACTCTTAGACTCCTTATTTTTTTCTTTCTACTCAGTGATTTTACGTGCCATTCCGTGGTGAACTATTTCTACAAGATGAAAAGCGCTGGATAGATGGAGTTTTAGCAAGGAAAAAATCCTTCGGATTTTGAAAAGGAGAAAAGACCAAATGAAATTAACATTAAAAGAGAAGGAAGTAATTGAAGAATTTAAGAAAAGGGTAAAGGATAAATTTGGTGGCGAAATCATAAAGATAATAGTATTCGGTTCATCGGCAAGGGGAGATGCTGGAGAAGATTCCGATATTGACATTTTAGTTATTACTTCGTCCGATGATTGGAGAATGGGGGATGAAATCAGGGGAATTGGATATAATTTAGATGCACACATAAATTATCGGCTATCCATACAGGTTATTCCAGAATCTCATATAAATTACCTAAGAGAAAATAGCTTCCAGTTTATAAAAAATATTGAATCAGAGGGAGCAGTAATATGAAGCTGCCAAATGAAGAAGAGATAAAGAAGGAGATATCAAGAGGTCAGAAGTCATTAAAATCTGCAAAAAAATTATTTGAAGAGGGTCTTCTTGAAGATGCCATTTCTCGTTCATATTATGCTGTCTTACATGCGGCAAAAGCAGTTTTGCTCAGCGAAAACGTTACTGTCAGCTCTCATGAAGCAGTTAAAAGATTGTTCGGTATGCATCTGATAAAAATAGGTAAGATTGAGCTAAAGTATTCAAAAATATTAAGTGAAGAACAAGATGAACGCTATCTGGCTGATTATGATGTTGCCTTTTCCCCAGAACCAGACCGAGTAGAGGAAAGAATAAAGGCTGCAGAAGATTTTTGTGATGCTATGATTGGATACCTTAAGAAATCAGGTATTGAGTCGATTTAAGGAGGAATAAAAATTTGCCGCCGAAAGCACAAAAACATGGACCGCAATCCGAGTATCGCGAAGATGTTAGATGTATATACTAAAAATGGGTCCTGGGTTATGGCAATTACCGCAGGAACGGAATCGAATGCAAACATGATGTCGGCAACTTCAACGGCTATAAGGCACAGCAGTAACATGATAGGAATTTGCTTTTCACAGTATGAATTATAGACTTAACTTAAAATGTCTGTCAAGCGAATTTTTTTTGTGTAATTTTTTTTGTGTAACTATTCAATTTTGCAAAGTGGAAGATGACAGGTAGTTTTTGAGGGTAGAGATGATAGGTTGTTGTTGGAAGCGGATAGTTTGCAAGATACTCATATTAACAGAATGGGTTTTTGCCCCTTCCTGACTTCTATTACCACCAGATATTTTTCTAATTACCACCATAGGACGAATACCACGTTCTGCTAAATTGTTGGTTAGGGGAACATTGTTATAGAGCAAGGTGGTAAGTAAATTAATCCCTTGGTTAGCAATGCGGGTTTGGATTTTCATAGCGTCTTGATGAAAGTATTTGGCTTCAGCCATACCTTTTAGTTCCTTGCTTAACCGTTGATATGCTGCTTGCCTTTCAATAGCATCGAATGGCTGTGCAATGATTTCTTTGAGAGAGGCATACATTTTCTTTAACTCCCTATGCAGTAATCTTACCTCTGTTGAGGCATCGGGTGCTTTTGCTGCTTCAGAGCTGTTACGCAAGAGATGAGCCCAGCAGCTTTGGTGATTGAGAGGCAGTTTCTTATATGCTGCATAGTCGTCCCTGACCAATACATCATCATGATGCGAGCCGGTTAGAATCTTTTCAGGCACACCTTTCCCCCGAGATTCCTTAATAGTATAATAGGCATGCTCTTTGGTAAAGAATCCCCACAACCAATGATTTATACCATCTACCCTCCAGCCTGTTTCATCGGCATGTTTTACAGGAGAGGCTCGTATCTGCTCTAAAATCTGCTCATACCGATTCCCTAACCATTTTTGTGATCTATGCAGCATCCCTACCAGCGACCCCTTGCTGACCTGTATTCCATACCAATTGGCAAGACTCCATACAATCGTATCCCAACTGCTCCTCGCTATATATTTATGGATAAACACATATAGGAGGACATTAATCCCAAAACGACTTTTTGGAATAACTTCCGAGATTTTTGCCTTGACTCTCCTTTTGCACTTTTTACACCATTGCAGTTCCCTTTCATAACGGATAACCTGTGCCCGATATACTTCAATCGGAGGAATATCCTCTACCGTGTGTTTCTCGATATTTTTACTTCGTTCTATCTGGCTGCTACAGTCAGGGCATGTCTCAAGATAGATACGTCTTACCTCATCCACCCGTTCAGGAGTTTTTCGACCTCGACCAGGATGTCCCTTTTGTCCACCCCGTTTTCTCTTAGGGGTAAAGACATCATAAATCTCCTCAATACCTTCATTTTCTTTATCACCTTTCTTTGCCCTGACATTCGGCTTGAAAATCGTATCCCTGTAGCGATCACGCTGCTGCTCAAGCTCTCTGCATCTGTCTTCAAGCTCTTTGATTCTCTTTTTATCTTCTTTCTTCTCCCGTTCTAAGTCTTCTACTTCTCTTTTCAGTTTGGCACGAGCCTCTTGCTGTGCTTTGAGTGCATGCCGCAGTGTTGCCACCTCTACCCGCAGCTTCCTCTTCTCTTCGTCTGCACTTATCCAATGTCCTAACTGCATAGAATCTCCCTGAAATTTCTTGCCAATGGGTAAAGATAAATATCCTTAACAGGAACTATTAGTTTATTGTATCGGTCATTGCGACTCCGCCCCTGCGTTTTACCTGCATGAATCCAGTTGGCAGCACGGTAACATGTCCCGGCAAATCGTCCAACCTCCACAAAGGTCTCTAATAAAACTATTCTGTGTCCATACTTTTCTTCCCAATCTTTTGATACTCGTCGAATAATCTTACCTAAAAGGTGGCTGGCTAAATGGGGAATCCTTTTGAGCAGGAGAAAACGCATGTTATTGGCGAGCAGGGGCAAGTTGCGACGACGATACTCTTCATCCCAACCGATATGCTTATCTCTCGGTAAAATACTCCATGCCGCAGCGCCAAAGAGTAAACAACCTAATACTTCCACTCTTTTATCCCAAACTAAATATGAAATATGTTCTCCAACACTACCTCGATACCCTAAATAATGATGTTGGGCTAATAATGCATTAAACAACTTCCCTGAAGTCGTTCCTGGTTTTGCTATCTCAATCTTCAATGGTTGGGCTTCTGATAGATTGCAGGCTGACGAATAGAAAGGCATGGTTAACGACAGCGACTTGCTTTGATCCCTCATCCGTGAAGGGACTTTCCGACGACGAGGCGGAAGGGTGATATACCCCCTTTTCTCCAGCTTCCTCAATAAACTCCGACATGCAATGTCCTTTAATATCTCCTTCCCATTCCGCCAATTCCAAAGTAAACACAATTCTTGCGATAGCTTCGTGTAATGCCATTCCGGATGAGAGCTAATCATTCCTGAAATCTGGAGAATATCTCCATGTGTAATAACTCTCCCTTGAACAACTATATCTTCTTGCATATCTATTTTTGTATACCATATTCTTATTTGGGAGTCCAGTCCTTTTTTTGTTTTTTAAGTTTTTAAAACTGAATAGTTACCTTCTGAAATTCTGCCATAAGAAGCAAGGTTTAATAGAATCAGTATTAACAAGGGAAAAGGAGTAGGGCTGTTAAGTATTAAAAAATATTTGACAGCCCTCTTTTTTTGTGGTTAAATATGGTCTGCCTAATAAATATAGGCAGACCATATGGATAAATCTAACAATAAGACATTAAGTCGAATCAGACAACAGATATGGCATCTGCAAAGGGAGAGGCTTAAATACTATAGGATTGTCCTGTGGCATAAGCCCATGATAAAGGGTTCTTTTGTAGAGAAGTATAAGGTTTGCGGGAATAAAAATTGTCGTTGTGCCAGGGGAGAGAGGCATGGTCCATTTA
>JACRGN010000039.1 GCA_016234205.1 Nitrospinota bacterium
AAAACCAGCAGAAATCATAATCAAATCAGGCTTATAATTGATTATCTCAGGATAAATCCTCTTTTTAAAGAGAGAAATATATTCCTTATCACCCTGCCCATGCGGCAGAGGGAAATTCATTGTAAACCCTTCTCCATCTCCATTTCCAGTCTCGTCAGACCTGCCAGTGCCTGGAAATAGGTATTCCTGATGAAGGCTTACATAAAAGACAGCAGGATCATTATAGAATGCGTTCTGTGTGCCGTTGCCATGATGGACATCCCAGTCTATAATAAAGACCCTTTTTACATTATACATCTTCTGGGCATACTTAGCACCAATTGCAATATTATTAAAAATGCAGAATCCCATTGCCCTGTCTCTTTCAGCATGGTGTCCAGGCGGCCTTACAGCACAGAATACATTATTTATCTTTCCCTTAAATATATTATCTATCCCAGTTAAAACACCCCCTGCTGCGAGAAGGGCTGAATCATAGGAGTTTTTTGAAATAACAGTATCGGCATCTAAACTTGCAGTAGAATCATCCTCCCCATTGATACCCTCACAAGCAAGTTTAACACTGTTGATATATTCTCTGCTATGAATCAATGAAATCTGTTCAAATGTTGCAGGAATGGGGGTTAAATTGATTAAGCAATTTTTTATATTATCTTTTTCAATATAGTTTAATATAGCAGTGAGGCGGGCAGGGCATTCCGGATGACTGCCTGTCTTATGATTCAGATATACAGGTGAATACACAAATCCTGTCTTCCTCATATATCTAAAGGGTATCAAATGACATATAGAATCGTCAATTGCAAAATCGGCAGAGAGATAATAGAAAGGATGTAAACCTTCTATTGACAACTCATTTTTTAAGTTGCATATCAAAGCATTAGTTGATAGTATTACAGCAATATTTTAAGAGGGCTAATTTATGCTAAACAATCTTGTCCCTGAATGCTTGCCCTCAAATGGTTCTATCGAGGGTTTTAATCAGGGAAAGGCACGAAGGTTGCTCAGTCAGTCAGTCAGTCAGTCAGTCAGTCAGTCAGTTTAACCACTCCTAATAATTTTTTCCTTTTTATAACCTCAATAGCTTTAATCATCCTTTTATCCATACCCTCCCTATCCCTTGCCGAAGACCTAAAAGAGGTTACTGTTGAAGGAATAGCTATCATTGGTGAAGATACAACTAAAGCAGAGGCAAGAGCCATAGCATTAAACAATGCGAGGAGAAATGCAATAGAGGAGGCATCTGGTGTCCTTGTTAAGAGTGAAACCCTTGTATCTGCCCCTGATAGATTCAGTCAGGGGCAATAATCTTTGACCTCATCAAGGCATCCAGCAGAGGGCTTATTGTAAAAGAAGAAATCATCAGTGAAGATAAAAAGATTATTAAAGACAAAACCCCTGAAGGAAAAATTATAATCCACGAGACCCATGCTATAAAACTCAAGGCTCTTGTAAAACCTATAAATCAGAATAGAAGTTTCAGGATAAAAAAACTCACCTTGCACAAGGCAGGCAAAGACGAAGCATTAAATTTGCCGATTTTTACTAACAATGAGGAGGCACAGATAAAGGTCAAGGTTAGTGAAGACAGCTATATCCACATTTTCAGTATCAGTCAGGATGGTGCTGTTACAAAACTCCTCCCGGGTCAATATTTTCCCAAGAGGTTTCTTAAAGCAAACGAGGAGCTAATATTTCCAGATACCACACAAAGAGATATGGGATTACGATTGAAGGTTCAAGCACCTGAAGGATTAAGGAAGGCGGTGGAGAGCCTTGTTGTTATTGCTACAAAAGGAGGTGATGAGGAGTTTCTTCAGGATGTCCAATCGCCAAATCTAATTGATCTTTGGCAGGAGTTATCAAAGATTGATTCTTCTTCATGGGCAGATGAGATGGTGGGGTATGAGATTAGGAGATAATTTATTAAGATTACGGAGTCCTCAAAATATCATGGGGACCAATTCTTCTCAGGAGGTAGTAATCTTTATGTATCTCAAAGGTAAAACGATAGAACATAGTAATACTTGCCTCCCATCTATTCTCATATCCCTGAAGCTTTTTGACACGCAAAGAGGGATGGCTGATATTTTCCAAAAAGAGTTTTATCTTTTTCTCAAATATCTTTTGGATATGATAGGGGAGGTTTTTGAAGTCTTTTTTAAAGGAGTCGGTTCTGGCTATCTTCATGCCTTGAGGTCTGTTAAAAGCTCATTTACTGATGAAAACGCCTTTATTCTACCCTCAAGGATGTCTTCATCTGCCTCCTTTTCTGCTGTCTCCCAATCAAAGTTCTTAAAGTATGGAGGCATTGATAATGCATATTTAAGTAATCTGAAGATAGCAGTCTCTTCGTCAGGCAGATTTTTACTATCTTTAAAGGCGTCAATTCCTTTAATTATCTCATCTGGTATCTCTAATACAATCTTACGGGACATATTTATGAACAATCTTTCTTTTATTTTTAAGAATAAATTATCACAATATCAAATAGAAAGCAATATGAAATGAGGTGGTTGAAAGGGGGT
>JACRGN010000320.1 GCA_016234205.1 Nitrospinota bacterium
CTGGGATGCCTGTCCACTTTGCCACCACCTCAGCTATATCCTCTGCATCAACTTCTTCTTTGAGCATCTTCTTGTCCATCTGAAGCTCTGATAGTTTCTTATTTTCAGCCTCAAGCTCTTTCTGTAACTGCAAAAGAGTTCCGTATCTAATCTCAGCTACCCTCCCCAACTCCCCTTTCCTTTCTGCAGTCTGTTCTTCCAATTTTGCCTTCTCAATCTGCTCCTTAATTGACCTTATCTTCTGTATAGTCTCCTTTTCACCTTTCCAGTGGAGCTTCATCTTATTGATATTTTCTTTAAACCCTGACAACTCCTTTTCAATTTTCCCTAATCTATCTCTTGATGCAGCATCAGACTCTTTTTTGAGTGCCTCCTTCTCTATTGATAGCTGCATAATCTTCCTCTCAATCTCATCAATCTCTGTTGGGAGTGAGTCAATCTCTATCCTCAAACGTGATGCAGACTCATCAATCAAATCAATCGCCTTATCAGGAAGGAATCTGTCTGTTATATATCTATGTGATAGTGTTGCCGCCGCTACAATTGCGGAATCCTGTATCCTTACACCGTGATGGACTTCATATTTTTCCTTGAGTCCCCTTAAAATAGCTATTGTATCCTCAACTGTAGGCTGTCCAACATATACAGGCTGGAATCTCCTCTCCAGTGCTGCATCCTTTTCTATATGTTTTCTATATTCATTTAGTGTTGTAGCACCTACACAGCGTAACTCTCCTCTTGCGAGTGCGGGCTTAAGCATATTTGAGGCATCCATTGCACCCTCTGCCGCACCGGCTCCCACCAGTGTATGAAGCTCGTCAATAAAGAGCATCACAGCGCCGTCTGATTCGGCTATCTCTTTAAGCACTGCCTTGAGTCTGTCTTCAAATTCACCCCTGTATTTTGAGCCTGCAATAAGTGCTGCAATATCCAGCGCCACAAGCCTCTTATTTTTCAGTGTCTCAGGCACATCACCGCTTATTATCCTCTGAGCAAGCCCTTCTACAATTGCAGTCTTTCCAACACCCGGTTCGCCGATGAGAACAGGATTATTCTTTGTCCTTCTTGAAAGAACCTGAACCACCCTCCTTATTTCATCATCCCTTCCAATAACAGGGTCAAGCTTCCCCTTCCTTGCCAAATCAGTCAAATCCCTGCTGTATCTTGAAAGAGCCTGATATTTTTCTTCAGGGGTTTGGTCAGTCACCCTCTGCGTTCCCCGAATATCTATCAATACCTTAAAAATATTGTCCTTTGTAATACCTACTCCTGAAAGGAGTCTTGAAGGTACACCATCCTTTTCATCTGTAATAGCTATAAGTATATGCTCCGTGCTTACATACTCATCCTTTAATCTCTCCGCCTCCTTAAAGGCATTTGTAAAAATCTGATTGAGCCTCGGTGTAATAAACGCCTGCCCCATCGCACCGCCACTAACCTTTGGGATTTTCTTTAGTTCTTCTTCAATTTTTTTGAGTAGTTCTGCGGGATTTGCACCGAGCTTCTTTATAATAGGCTGGACTATTCCATCGCTCTGTGAAATAAGGGCGTAGAGGAGATGTTCCACATCAACAGCCTGATGCTCATGCTTCTCAGCAACACTTTGCGACTCCTGCACAGCCTCCTGTGCCTTTAATGTAAAACGGTCAAAACGGATCATAAATTTACTTAATTATATCATAAAGGTTTTAAATTTTACCATCATATCCATAAGTCATTGACAGCACTTGATATTTTGCTTTAATTACTGTATTATTAATGCAAATAATAAGGAGGTTTTGAAAATGCCTACATCAGTAGTCAAAGATATACTTCATTCATTTGAACTTTTATCTGAAGACGAAAAAAAGGAATTAGCTTCGGAAATTATGAGATATACAGTTAAATTTGATTTACCTCCAATAACTGATGAAGAGATTGTTAGTTGTGCGGAAGAGATTTTTTTAGAACTTGACCGAAGAGAGTCAAAAAATGGTTAATCCAGAGCGAGGCGAGGTTTGGCTGGTTGACCTCGGACTTGCTGCAAAAGTTCGTCCGTGCCTTGTTCTGAGCATTCCCGCCAAAGACGAAGATAGAGCATTGGTTACCGTGTTAGCTCATACAACAAGTCCTCGTGGTTCACGATTTGAAGTGGAAACTAAAGTCAATTTTTTACGCCCCGGGGTATTTGATGCACAAAACTTAGTTACCATTCCTCATGCAAAATTGATTAGAAAGCTTGGTGTATTGTCACATCAATATTTTGCTGCCATAGAAGATGCAGTCCGTTTATGGCTTGGTCTTTAAAAAGATGCAAAGTAATAAACTACAGAGATATTTGATAGGGGTTATTTTTATCTTTAATCCCTTTGGCAGGATCAAAGAACTGCCCCCTTTTAACCGCTTGCCTTTGGGGTTGGATAATTTCCTATGCAGCATCTACTACCATGCTTCTTGTGTATTAACCTATTGACGAATACCGACTGAAAACTCTTTAGCATCAGTGAACCGCGAGGGATTACTTAATGATGGATGTGCTTATTGTATAAGTATGGGGGGTCAAGTCTTGAAATTTGCATAGGATAGAAAAATATCAAAAAGCAAGACCTTTACTCCTTTACTTCTTCTCAAATTTAAGTCTGTGCCAGTCAGTGGCTAAATGGTTATTTTACTTTACAGGCTTCTCAATCTCCATGAAGATATTGCCCTTCTTGAATATCCTCACCTCACCTGTGGATTCTGATATTACTATAGCGGCGGCATCTGTTACGGATGTGATTCCTGCTGCTGCAACATGGCGGCTTCCAAGCCCGTGAGGGAAATCCTCTTTTTCAAGGGCTGCCGAGAGGTGTCTCCCTGCTGCCATTACAACACCATCCTCCCTTATTACAAACGCCCCATCAACTGCAGAGAATTCCTTTATTGTCTCTCTCAGGGCGGGGTCCATTATATTCCTCTCTTCTTCCGGGTAGCCCTGAAACGGGTTGATTATCATCTGTCTTGATAACTGCAAGACCTTTTCATGGTCTCCAATTACAAATATAGTCCCGACAGGCTTCCCCTCCCTCCCCTGACTTGCCAGCTCAAGTGATAGATTTAATACTGCTTCAAACACCTCAGGCTTTAAATTCTCGGCAATATCAGAAACACTGCTGGATGCCAGTATCTCAAACTCCTTACCTATATCAACTACAATAATACTGTCAAAAGAGCCAATCTTGTGCGTTCCAGTAATAAATACAATCTTATCCTCGTCCTCAACTATTCCTGAAAATAACCCTTTCATAGCAGCAATCTTTATAAGACCAATACGGCTGAATTCTACACTCGGTATATCTATTATATTCTTCTCAATGCCGACATGCTTATGAAGTGTATCCTCATTCTTTGTTATAAATACAAACTCATCTTTCTTAGAAAGTTCCTTCAAAAGCTTGTAGTCATTTATCAAATCTGCATATAAGAATATCCTTTTTGCATTTATCCTGGACGCAATATCCGCGGCAGATTCAAGGAATATCTTATTCAGTGCCTGCATTGACTTGCTTTTTTTAATTTTAACCTTCTGCTCAGCCATATTAAACCTCTACCCTTCTTTTAATCCCTGGGATTATCCTTATACAAAGGCCTTACTTTTGATTTATCTTTGATAATATAACTCTCATCCAGTGCAAGGAATTGGTCTGCCGTCTCCTTCATAATCTCCGATACTGTCTCCGGATACCCCCACAACTCTGTCTTACAGCCCCTTGACTTTAGATACCAGAGAAGGGGGAGATAGTCCTTATCCCCTCCGACCATTATTACAACATCAAGTTTATCCGCCAGTGTTACAGCATCCATTATAAGGAGGCTATCGGCATTCTTCAAGGGCTGTTTTATCTCGCCTCCAAGCCCATTCCAGAACTTCTTAAAATCATCTGAAATCTCCTTATACTGAGGCTTATAATATATGATTCTGGTAATCTCCCTTTCACCAATAGCCTTGAGTATTTTATTATAGTCTGTCCTCCCTCCGTATATGTTGTAACCTGACAGTTCAATATTCTCGGCATCTACA
>JACRGN010000040.1 GCA_016234205.1 Nitrospinota bacterium
CTGACTAAATATATCGCTTGAACTAAAACCAAAATCTTTCAGTATATCCCCTACATCAAATCCTCTAAATATGTCCTCCTGAGAGAATCTCTGATGGAACTTATCAGAACCGAACATATCATACTGTTTCCTTTTATCATTATCGCTTAAGACTGCATAAGCCTCGTTTATCTCCTTGAACTTCTCCTCAGCAGATTTGTTGCCGGGATTCCTATCAGGATGATACTTCATCGCAAGCTTACGATAAGCCTTCTTTATCTGCCCCTCCGCAGCATCCTTCTTTAAGCCGAGTATTTCGTAGTAATCTTTATAAGCCATATCAAATTGAATATTGAATATTGTTTCACTTTTTTAGTCTTGCAGTCTTACGAGACGCATAAAATATTGATGTTAGTTCATTTGCTTCATCTAATAGAGGAGAAATCATTTCTTTTTTGGGCATGTTTTCATCAATGATAAATTCAAGCCAGAAAGCAGATTCATCTATCTCTTCAAGAACGATGCTTACTTTTGCAATAAAACTGTCCTTTGACTGAGCTAAACAGACAGCCCTATAGTTTTCAGCTACTGATGTGGAACATCTTATTAATTGACTGGCAATGTGTCTTCCTAAATTTGTTTTTGGTAGTTCAAAAGTCAATTTTACACACTTATGAACAAAATCCTTAGTCCTTTGTTTCAATTCCTTATCATCCATAATTCAATTAAATGTTAAGAATTAGTAATCTTCAATTTTCAATCTTCAATATTCAATATTTCATTCAGTTTTAACTGCATCCCGTCTCTTGCGGCTATTGTCTTTACACCAGTCTCCTGCGAAAGCCTCTCGGCAACCTCCCACGGTTTTGCCTTTAAAATAGACATTCCAAAATGTGTAAGGATTGCTGTCTTCGGTTGGAGTTCCTTTATCAATATCTTTGTGTCCTCTATGGATAAATGGTCTATCTTTATATCATTTCTCGGTTTAAGCAAAACAGTATTAATAACAATAATATCACTCTTATACATCTTAGAGAGTTCGGGGAAATACTTTGTGTCTGTAATAAATGAGAGCTTACAGTTAGGCAGTTGAAAAGTTAGTCCATAGGTTTCTACTGGGTGGACATGCCTTTTTGATGTAAAAAAACTCATGCCATTAATGGAATAACTCTCCTCCTCCTTCAAAATCTCTATCTTATTTACATAATCTCTCACATATTTAAAAACCACGGGGTCGCTGTTTATGGCGTCCTCAGGTGCCAGGACAGTTCCCTTTTTTTTAAAACCACCATCTGTCATTGCCTCAATCATTGCATTTACATCACCTGAATGGTCAAGATGTTTGTGAGATAGTATTATTGCATCCAAAGTAATTGGGTCAAGCTTAGGTTTACTTGACCAGCATCTGACCAGTGACCCTGGTCCGGGGTCTAAAAGGAGATTGTTTCCTCCAAGACACAACCATGTCCCGCCTGATGACCTCACCTGCTTTGCAACAACCATCCTCGCACCCGCAGTCCCAAGAAATTTTATATAGTCCATTGTTTATCTTCTTAAAGCCATCTGCAATCCCTTGCACACATCTTCATTCCCCATATCACAAACCTTTTGAAAATCAGAGATAGCCTTTTCTATATTGCCTAACGGAGAGTAAATAATATCAATCAATTATTTTAGCAATAGACTCTTTTATCTGTTCAAAAACCTTATTAGAAACCTTGCCAAACTTTTTGATAATGATATTTTTGTTAAGAATAATATCTCTCTGGCTACACATTATTCCAAACCTCGTTGTCTATAGAATTATCCCAAAATTTCAAACTGCTTTCAGATGCCTCCGTAAGGTTAATCCCTTCTTCATTTTCAGGAAAGATAATAACCTCAACCTTTTGTCCTTTTCTTAAAGGTATTTTTGGTATTTCTACAATTCCATTTTCTTTAACCACAGAATGATACTTAAAAGCCTGCATATTCTTTACCTCCTGATTTATTTTATCACACTGCCTTTTTCAAGCAATCCTGCATTATCTTTTTACAAGATACTTTAGCATGTTATCTGCCGTTACGGACAGTTTTCTAAAAGTCATATTTCAAGACCCTCTTTTTCAAGGCACTTGCTTCTAATGGTTTCCCGTAGGGGCTGTTCCCCGAACAGCCCTAAAACAGTTCGCTCTGGGAGCGAACCCTACATATTTTAGATACTCAATCACCAAATCTATCTCTTTTCTAAAGCCATCTGCAAATTCTTGCACCCACCTTTCTCTCCCATATCACATGCCTTTTGAAAATCAGAGATAGCTCTGCCCATATTACCTGATAGAGCATAGGCAGCCCCATGAACATAATTCGGGTCTAAGGCTATTGCCTTTGTGTATGCCTCTATTGCAGAATCATGCTCTTTGTTTAAACTATGCTGATACCCCTTCTCAAACCACTGACTTGCCTCAAATAGCCTCTCCTCATCTGTAATTTTTGCCTCTACTTGTTTCTTTTCCTTTTCTCCCTTTGCCCCTGCCAATTGTTTCTTTAATTCCTCAATATCCTTCTGACTCTTGTCATAAGCCTCCTGTATCTTTTTGTAATCCTCTATAACTGATTTTTCTTTGACCCTCTTTGCCATTTCTTCAATTTTATCAGGATTGACCTTTGCCTTGATTTTTACCCAAAAGTGAATGCCGTCTCCAACAACAGTCCTTTTTTTATCAAGTATCTCCACTTCCATAATCCCTGATGCAAGAACCTGTATCTCATCCTTTGTTAATTGCAGATTCTCAACCTTTGTCCAACTCTCAACATAGCCTCAGTCCCTGCCTTTCAGAAGTATTTAGATATTTTTCATAATTATGCATAAAATATAACCCTCTCTTTTAATAAAATTCAAACACTTCCTAATCTCTCCTTTAATAACTTATTCACCACCTGTGGATTTGCCTTGCCCTTACTTTTCTTCATCACCTGCCCGACAAAGAATGTAATCAGTTTATCTTTACCGCCCTTATAGTCTGCCACCTCTTTTGGATTTTCAGCAATGACCTCATCAATAACCTTAATAACTTCTGATTCATCTGTTATCTGTACAAGCCCCTTTTCCTTTACAATATCTTCAGGGGATTTTCCTGTCTTATACATTTCTTCAAATACAGTCTTTGCGATTTTTCCGCTTATTGTCCCGTTATCAATTAATTTAAGCATTTCTGTCAGCATCAGAGGTGTTACAGAAAACTTCTCAATCTCCAGATTCTCATCCTTCAATACCCTCAATACCTCACCCATGACCCAGTTGCTGATAACCTTAGCCTGCCCCTGAATGCCGCTATCAGGGGGCTGATTGTAGAGTTTTATGCAATCTTCAAAGTAACTTGCAATTGATTTGGAAGTTGTCAACACTTCGGCATCATATTCAGGCAAGCTATATTCTTTTACAAATCTCTCCCTTTTTGCATCAGGAAGCTCTGGGAGAGTTGTCCTTATATCTTCTATCCATTTGCTGTCAATCTCTATTGGAACGAGGTCGGGGTCGGGGAAATATCTGTAATCATGTGCCTCCTCTTTACTTCTCATGGATACAGTGATGCCTTTATCAGGGTTGAATAGCCTTGTCTCCTGAACTATCTTCCCCCCTTCTTCAAGTGTGTCTATCTGCCTCTTAATTTCATACTCCAATGCCTTTTGAAGGAATCTAAAGGAGTTCATATTTTTTACTTCTGCCTTTGTGCCGAAAGTCTTACTACCAACAGGACGGACAGATACATTTGCATCACACCTCAAACTCCCCTCCTCCATGTTGCAGTCGCTAACCTCTATATATTCAAGTATCGCCTTGAGCCTCGTCATATACTCCTTAGCCTCTTCAGGTGAGCGAATATCAGGCTCACTTACAATCTCCATAAGGGGGATGCCTGACCTGTTAATATCTATATAACTTGAATCTTTATCTCCAAGATTCTCACCATGTATCAGCTTCCCTGCATCCTCTTCCATGTGGATTCTGGTTATACCAATCCTTTTTACATTTCCATCAACAACTATTTCAACATGACCGCCTTTTGCAAGGGGAAGTTCATATTGGGAAATCTGATACCCCTTTGGCAAATCAGGATAAAAATAGTTCTTCCTTGCGAATCTATTAAATGGGGCGATTTTGCAGTCAGTGGCAAGGGCTGTCTTTATTGTAAGATTCACCGCCTCCCTGTTTATCACTGGCAGAACACCCGGCATACCAAGACATATTGGGCATGTATTCTTATTCGGTTCTGCACCAAATTTTGTACTGCAGGAGCAGAACATCTTTGATTTTGTATTCAACTGAACATGGACTTCCAAACCGATTACAGTCTCATATTTCATAGATCTCCTTATAAAAATGCAAAGAAATTATAAAAAGTTTAGACAAGATTAACAGGATAAGATAGATAAATTAAAAGCAGTTTTTTCTTTTTTTTCAATCCTGTATATCCTGTCTAATTTCAGGTTTTTGTTCTGGACAAGGCAAATATAACAGAATTTATCATAAATATCAATGAAG